>CADBNI010000048.1 GCA_902795965.1 uncultured bacterium | reverse complement strand
TCCGCGTTTTGTTTTCAGCGATTTTATCGCTATCAAACAAAAGCGCTCCAGCCTCCGCTCGCAGGTCGCTCCCGCAAGGGGCGAGGGTAAAGTTTTATGTCATTCCGTGCTTGACACGGAATCTATCAATGCTAATTAAATTGATAGACCCTGAAATAAATTCAGGGTGACGGGAAGATACATGTAACATGTCAAAACGGCAAGATGCTGAAACGAGTTCAGCATGACAAGATGTTCAGCATGACGGGAAGATCCTCAAAAATACATTTCACAAATCAGTTTATTCCGGTCGATAATAAATTGATTTCAGTATCACAATTTTTTGGAGAAAATAAATCTTTTATGGCACAGTACGATACTTTACCTATATATAAAGCGTGTTATGACTTTCTCTTAAGAATGATGAACGTCATAACACATTTTCCTAAAGAGTACAAATATACTCTCGGAGAAAGAATTCAAAACGCCTGCATTGAAGCAGTGGTCAGCATTTACAGAGCAAATACCGTAAAATACAAATCGCAGCACCTCAAAGCTCTTATGAATCAAGTGCAGCTCTTGTATCTGTACATCAGAATTGCTCACGATATTAAAATTCTGCCCACCGAAAAATATGCAAGTATTGTTGAAATGGTAGACGGTATCGCACGTCAGGCACAAGGTTGGCTAAACAGTACCGAAAAGCCGCGAGAGTCCGAGCAGGTTACGACTTGACGGAGAGTGCGCTTTTCATCACGTGAGAACCGGTGGCTCTTTGAGAGAAACCGAATTTGAGATTGGTAACAATCGAAGTTGACTCTGCTGAACGCAGTTCGGCTCCGTCATCAATAGTGTTCTTAATTACGGCAACTTTTGGTCGAGTTCCGAGAGGACGGCTACTACGGCCTTGAAACGCAACATCAACTCGAACAACAGCTCGTGGAACGAGAACAACCGTAACAACAACAACGTTCCTCTGTGCGTAGGAGATGAAAAAAACACAGCTTTTCGGTATATGTCTGTCAAAGAAGAAGAACTTGTCAACGATTTCAGTTTTGAAGATCTCGTAAAAGCATATTACGATTGCAGAAAACGCAAGCGCAGTACGCTTTCCGCAATAAAATTCGAGATTGAGGCGGAAAAAAATCTCCTCAAACTCTATCACGAACTTAAAAGCGGAACTTACAAAATCGGAAGATGCATATGTTTTGTGGTTACTTCACCAAAACCACGCGAAGTCTGGGCAGCCAATTTTCGTGACAGAATTGTCCATCACCTTGTCTACAACGCTATAAAAGACCGTTTCTACAAAAGATTTATCAAAGATACTTACAGTTGTATCCCAAAACGCGGAACGCTCGCCTGCGCGCAACAAATGCTTACATACACCCGTTCCGCCTCAAACAATTACAAAAAACGTGTCTATTATCTCAAAGCGGATTTGTCTAACTTTTTTGTATCAATAGATAAAAAAATCCTTTTTGAACTCGTGGCAAAAGAAATTCGGGAAGAATGGATTTTAAAACTTATCGAACAAATAATATTTCATGACCCGCGGACAAACGTCTACATAAAATCAAGCAGGGGAATTTTTAATCTCCTTCCGCCTCACAAAAGCCTTTGGAACACCGAACAAAGATACGGACTGCCTATCGGAAATCTTACGAGTCAATTTTTTAGCAATGTATACCTGAATGTTCTTGACCAATACGTAAAACATAATCTCAGGTGCAAATATTATTGCAGGTACGTGGACGATTTTGTTATCCTTGAGTATTCTCCGTCAAAACTTATGAGCTGTTTTAAGGGAATTAAAAGTTACATCAAAGAAAAATTGGCTCTTGAACTGAATATAAAAAAATGCTTTATAAATTTGCTGACAAAAGGTTTGGACTTTGTCGGCTTTTTTATTAAACCGCACAGGCTATGTATCAGAACACGTACAATCTTGAAAATAAAATCAATTATTCAAAAATGGAAAAACAGCAAGAAACGCTTTGAGGTCGATTATCTCAAAGCGTTTCGCAGTTCTATAAACAGTTATCTCGGAATCTTGAAAAAAACTCTCTCTTATGAAATCAGAATAGATTTTTGCCTTAACTTTAACTCTCTGTTTATCTCTCCGAACGGAGTATATTCCAAAGCCGTATTGAATTGAACTTCTCTATCCGATATAGCCTTTTTGTCCGATAGAGTAATTTATTCTTTATTACATAATACGGAAAAAAGGAGATTTTATGGCTATAAAAATGTTAGTTTTTGATGTCAAAGATTTTGAAAAACATTATTTCCTCAAAAACAATATCGAAAATTTTGACATTACGCTTTATCCCGAATGCTTAAACGAAAATACCGTAAAAAACTTGACGCAGGAAGAATTGGATAATACCATGGCGATTAGCGTGTTTATTGATTCCGACATAACCGAAAGTGTAATAAATTCTTTCAAAAATTTGAGAATAATTTCTACACGCTCCTCAACAACAGACCACATAAACAAAAAAGCCGCCGAGCATAAAAATATTTCTATCGTAAACGTTGAAAAATACAGCTACAAACCCGCGGCACAGTTTACAATGTGTTTGATTACCGCGCTTGTCAGGTGTTTAATCCCTGCATCAAAAACCGTTGAACAAGGGCGGACGCTTGATTATACGGGTTACGATTTGTCAAAAATGACTCTCGGAGTTGTCGGAACGGGTTTGACGGGTGCGGAAGTCTGCAAAATCGCTCAGGCAATAGGTATGAAAGTTTTGGCTTATGATATTTTTGAAAAACAGGAACTTTTAAACAATACGGAAGCCCAATATGTCGATTTGGAAACACTTTTGAAAGAATCCGACATTGTTTCCGTTCACATACCTTACACAACGGAAAGCCGAAATTTGATTACCAAAAATCAATTAGACCAAATGAAAAAATCCGCATATCTTGTAAATACCTCAAAATCGGGAATAGTTAATCTCACCGATTTATACAACGCATTAAAAAACAAACAAATAAGAGGTGCCGCGCTTGATATAAAGGTTTGCAACTCCGTAAATCCAAGATGTGCAAAATTTGAAAACGATATGCATATAAATCTTGAATGTTATGAAGAAACAAAGATTATAAAAAAATTAACCGAAATGCAAAACGTAATAATAACCCCGTTTATTGCTCACAATACGGAAGATGTCTTGGAATATATTTTGAATACGAGCATACGCGGAATTTTGGACTGTATCAAAGGCGGTTCGGCTTTCAGAGTGTGTTGAGATTTTGTGCTAAAATACATATATGGATAATGTAATTTTAGAACCGTTAAAACTTAAACGTGCTGACGGAAAAGCTGTTCAAGCCATATATTATAACAATTCAGATATAAATAATATTGAGATTTTAAATATTAAAACTCTCAAATTTGAGGGTATGAAAACTAAAGATATAAAAAAATCTCAAATACATGATGCGGTATTAAAAGGTGAAGAAAAAATATATTTACAAAATAAAAAATCAAAAATAGTTGCAGGATTATCCAAAAAACACCTTAACAAAATTATTTCTACAATTTTTACCCGTGATGTAGAAAGCAGACATACTTATTTGAAAAAAGAATTGATTTCAAATGTAGATACTATATTTTTTGCTTCAATACCAATATTGAAACACCCGGAATTAAAAACTCAAGCTCTATATAATAACCAAATTATACACCGTATGGCTTTACCCTTAAAAATTGGCGGTTTGATGTTTTTTGTAATGATAACAGTTAAAGAAAGAATTGATTATCAAGAAATGTCGATTGATGAATTTACGGTTTATGATTTATATTCACAAACTATCAAAAACAAAAAACCACTTGACAGTTCCTCTACGGTTTCCGAAAGAACCTTCCGTAGCCATTGCCAAGTGACTAATTACAGTATAAACGATTTAATTGAATTTGTCAATACCAATGTAAAGAAAAATTACCGCTAAAGTCTTAAGGTGATTACGTTTTGACAATATAAATCTACACAACTCCCTTTAGTGCAAGAAATATCAAAATCAATCCGCCTGAAATTTCCAAAATTTGAGAAGGGAAACATTTGAAAATATTACCGCCCCAAAATCCGCAAAGCGACATTAAAAATGACATTATACCGATTATTGTGCAGGAAAAAATTGCGGAAGTGTCCGTCAAACTCAAATTTACACCTGCTCCAAGTGCATCAATACTTGTCGCAATTCCCATACCAATCAAGCATTTCAAGTCAATACAACAAATATTGTCTTTTTCAATAAAAGATTCATAAATAAATTTCAAACCCAAAAACATAAATATTGCGAAAACAAGAGTTTCGGCATAAGGTTCAATATATTCACTCACCAGTTCGGTACAAAAATAGCTGATTACGGGCATCAATCCCTGAAACAATCCCATTGTAACCGCCAAAAGTATGGAATTTCGGGTTCTGTTTGATTTGAGGATTAACCCCTGTGTGAACGATACAACCAAACAATCTACACCCAAAGCTATTGCAAGTATTATTATGTCAATTAAGTTCAATTTCTACCTCAAATAACCTTTCCCACGGAAATTTATACTTTATATTATACTCTTTTTTCAGAAAAGCAAACACTTTTTTTTCAAAAGGTATCATAAGTTTTTTGCAAAAATTTTCATCGGGTTTGTCAAGCATTTGTCTGACATTTGCCTGATAAGCCCAATCGTCAAGCAACCGCACGGCTTGAAGTTTTAAAAAAGTTTCAGATAATAACCGATTTTCTTCCTCCCTATCATTCTGTGTCATTACGTCAACAGATTCTTCGCTTCGCTCAGAATGACCGTGAGAACGAAAATCGATTGAAGCAAACATCATTTTTGCCGCACAAATCAAACTTCCGAGAGTATTGGCGGAAGTGTTCCACGCGGAATAACCGTAAAAGTTTTCATCAATTCCATTTTCAAAAATTTTTTCAACAAAATTGTTATCCGCTCCGTTTGCAAATCTCACATCTGCAATCATATAAGGCTTTTGGGGCAAATTCCAATCCCCTTCAAAAGGTTTTGTCGGTATTTTCATAACGATTTCACCCTGACGGGTTTCAAAATTGTTTATGTAAAGTAAAATATCGGCATCTTCGGGTTCACAGATCCTGCAACCCGCAAGTTCCAACTGACCGTTGACGGATTTTTCAATAGAAATATCTTCGTAATTTGAGATAAGATTTTTATTTTCGGGTGAAAGAAAAATCGGTGCAACCTTTATTTCGCAATTAATTGCGCGTGCCAAAAGGGTCAGAGGAATTTCGTCCGCTCCCGTTTTTACAAAACCGCCCAATGCTTCAAGTTCTTTTGCCTCTTTTACGTTCAATCCGTATTCTGCACAATCATCTTTTGAAAAAACAAGTGTGTCAAAAAATCCCTCTTTTTGCCATTGTAAATAAATTTTATTAATTTCAAAATTTCGCTTTCTTGTTGTTAAATAATCGTCAAGAATTTTTTTCGGAATATCATTTTGAGGTTCAATACCCGTTTTGTGAAAATCATAAGAGTATTCAAAAATCTTTTTGCCCCACAAATTCCAATACTCTTTTTCTTCCTGATTGATGTTATTGTTTGAAATTCTCATAATGCTTGAAAACGCATAAATTTTAGTATTTTTTTTATCAAGAATTTTTTTTAGTTTTTCAATACGGTTTTTTATTTGTTCAAAGCTGTCGGTTGAACGTCTTGAAGGTATCAAACCTCCGTAAGCAACCGTATCGAGGCACATTACAACCGCATCAATTTCTTTGAGATTTTCAAGAAATTCAAATATTGCTTCGGTATCGGAAATTTTTGTTAATCCTCCCAAAAATTTTCTTTCGGGCATAAAAAGTTTTATGCCGGGATTAATATCCGCAATTTGTTTTGCAAGAGTGTAACATACGGGACGATTATCTATCGGAATAAAAGCTATGTTCATATCTTTATTATATGTTATTATGGAAAGCAGGCAAAAAGGTTAAAATTTATGACGCTTGACAAAAATCCCGAAAAAATTCATACAATGTTTAATCTGATTTCCGAAAAATACGATTTTATCAATGATGTTATGTCTTTTGGAACTCAAAAATTTATAAAATCGTGTTGTATAAAAAATCTTGACATAAAATCGGGGGACAGTGTTCTTGATTTGTGCTGCGGTACTGGTGATTTGGCAGGCATGATAAAAAACAGGGGTGCAAATGTTACGGGAATAGATTTTTCGGAAAAAATGCTTGATATTGCAAAGGACAGATTTTCGGATATTTGCTGGCTTCAGGGTGATGTTACAAATCTTCCTTTTCCTGATGAAAGTTTTGATTATGTTGTTATGGGGTTTGGATTGAGAAATATCCGAAACGCGGAAAAAGCGATTGAGGAGACTTATAGGGTTTTAAAACCGAACGGTAAATTTATGCATATTGATTTTGGTGAAAAAAATTTTTTGAGTTCAATTTATGATAAAGTTACTCCGTTATTGGTGAAATTTTTTACGGAAAATTCTTTTGCATATTCGTATCTTATTCAATCAAAACGGGAATTTTTATCTCCCGATGAATTGATAAAGGATTTTGAAAGTAAGGGTTTTAAGTTTCAAAAACGCAAAGATTATCTCTTTAGTGTAATTTCCTGCCAAATTATGAAAAAATAAAAAATTTACCGAATATTTTTTGTGTTACCATAAAATAGTGAAAGTTTTATTGAAAACATTATTAATATTCATATATTTTTGCCTGTGTTTTTTTGTAAAACCCGGTGAAGTTTTTGCGGTAAATAATGTTTTAGATAATACATATTTTAATAATTATATTTCAAAATCCGAAACAAAAATTATTTTATCGGATACAATAGAAGAATTTTACATTGTAGCCCAAAATTACAATCAAATACAAATATGTAATTCTTCAAATAAAAATAATAATTCAAATGCGGGATTTGATAACCAAGTCTTGTCAGATACATTTTTGAACGGTTGTTTATTTATTAAAAATAATAACAGTCATAATCGCATGGCTCATAATATATCTCCAAATTTGAAAAATGCGATTTATACAAGAGCTCCGTAAAATTTCTCCCGTTTATAATTTCGTTGTGTATTTTTTAAATACACCGTTTAGTTATGCAAAAAATAGGAGAAAACATAATGGAAGCATTAAAAGAAGGCTTGTTTATTATGGTAATAGGTATGGGTACTGTTTTTATATTCCTTACCATAATGGTTTATGCCATGAATATTTGTTCAAAAATATTATCGTATATAAACAAATATTTTCCCGAAGAATTACCGATTGAGCCTAAAACAAAAAAAGAAAAAACAAATAATGATGCAGAAATTGCATTGGCTATTGCTTGTGCAATTTATGAAAAAGAAAGGGCAAAATCATGATAGCAAATTTTATAACCGAAAATAATATTTTAATATCAGCCCTTATACTGATTATTTCATATATTTTTATAGCGGCAGAAAAAATTCCGAAAGTAACAATCGCACTTTTAGGTGCGGTTATTACCGTACTTTTAGGATTAGTAAGTCAAAATAAATTGAACGGGGAACTTTTAAACCCAAATTATTTTATTAATTTTATTGATTTTAATGTAATATTTTTACTTGTTTCAATGATGATAATCGTAAATATATCAACAAAAAGCGGGATTTTTAATTTCATAGCAAATGAATTATTAAAATTAACAAAAGGCAGGCCTGTAGCAATTTTTACGGTGCTTGCTTTGTTTACGGCAATAACAAGTGCTTTTTTTGATAATGTTACTACCGTAATTTTGATTATGCCCGTCACATTTTTTATAGCAAAAAAATTGGATATAAACCCAATTCCTTTATTGTTGGTAGAAATATTTGCATCAAATATCGGCGGAACCGCTACGCTTATCGGTGATCCTCCGAATATAATTATCGGTAGTGCGGCAGGACTGTCATTTACTGATTTTATAAAAGTATTAACTCCCGTAATTGCAATTATTTTATTCTTTGTAATAGCCTTTCTGACTTTTATATTCAAAAAAGAACTGGTAACAACGGAAGAAAAAATGCGGGAGATAATAAATATTGACAACTCAAAAACAATAACTGATAAAAATTTAATGATTCGTTCAATAATTGTTTTAGGATTGGTAATATTAGGATTTGTAACACATGATATAACACATATTGAAACTTGTATTGCTGCTATGGCGGGAGCAAGTATATTATTGTTGTTTGAAAAACCGACTAATATATTGAAAGATGTTGAATGGAATACAATATTTTTCTTTATAGGTTTATTTATAATTATCGGCGGTGTGGAAGCATCAGGCGGTATAAAACTTATGGCGGAATATATATTAAAAATTACGCAAGGTTCGCAACAGGCAACGTCAATGCTTATACTTTGGGCATCAGGAATAATTTCCGGTATAATTGATAATATTCCTTATACCGCGACAATGTCACCCATGTTGGTTGAAATACAAAAAAGTATGGGGGCTGATTATACCGTTCCTTTATGGTGGTGCTTATCGTTGGGAGCATGTTTGGGCGGCAATATGACAATGATAGGTGCGGCAGCAAATGTTATTGTTTCGGAAAATTCCGCAAAACAAGGATATCCGATACGATTTATGCAATTTATGAAATATGGTGCGGTTGTTGTCGGAATATCTCTTGCAGTTAGTGCTGCATATATTTATTTGGTATTTCTAAAATAAAGGAAAATAAAAATGGATAATAATGACGAAAAAAAATCTAATAATTTATCGGAAAGTTTTGGAACAGGAATTTGGAGTTCCATAATATTCTTGATAACGGCATTGATTATAATGTTTTTGCTATCTCGTTAAATTACTTAAAAACCGACCTTAAGGTCGGTTTTTTTATGTTATTATACTAATACAAAAGGAGAGAATATGAGTTTTTTCGGACAGACAAAAGGTACAGAGATTGAAAAACAGATTGCTCAATTAGCAACGGGTGAAGCAATCGGTGGTGCTATGTATTATGCACTCGCAAAAATCGCAAAAGAAAATTTCGGGTTGGATGATGTTGCACGTGAGTTTGTTGAACTTGGTAATCAGGAAACAAATCACGGCGCGTTTTATGCATCACTAAACGGCAGATATCCTTATGATGAAAAAACATTTTGGCAAATGGTCAGAGGGTTATCAAAAGCCGAATACAAAGGCGAAGGAAATATCAATCAGCTTGCCGATAAATTAGCCGAATTAGGAGTTGATAGTGAGGCGGTTGAGCAGGTCAGAGAATTTGCTCTGCAAGAAAAACATCATGGTGAAGTTACAAAAGCTATTATTGAAAAATATGCTCCGAAAGAAGATAATTTGGATAAACCGGTTTATGTATGTAATGTTTGCGGGTTTGAGTATGTCGGAGATTTAGACAGTGAATCAGACGATTACAAATGTCCGATTTGCGGAATGCCAAAAACAGCATTCAGAAAGCAGTAAATTCTTATGAAAAAATTAGTATATATGATTTTATTTATGTGTCTTGTGTCAAATGTTGTTTTGGCACAAGATACCGTTTTGAAAACAGGTTTGTTTTCAATTAATATTCCAGAAAATTTTAAGGGTTCATACGTAGTTAAAAAAGAAAAAAATAAAATTTCTTTGTTTCACAAAGCCTCTAAAAAAGCAGGTTTTGGCGGTTTTGCTTTTGGAATAAAAGCATACAAAAATCCTTCGGATCACGCGGTACTCCCGGGCAGTCGAAAAATAGGCGAACTTACGGATAAAAAAGGTGTGTTATACGATATAGTGCTGAAACACCCGACAGATGTTCAATACGATTACACAAAAAGTCCCGAACCGCCAAAAGATTTTAAAAATTTGTATGAGTTGGGCGAAACGGTTAGTATCAGAGGAATTAAAGGTTCTACATATCATAAAAATCAAGGTATGAAGGGCGAAGATTTATACAAAAGTATTTTAAACAAACACATTATTGCAATAAATGAAAAATGGGATTCCGAAAAACTCGAAAAAGAAGATATGAGCTATATGTACAATGTGCTTGGGCTTTCACAAAAAAATGTTTCGGATAAAATCGGTTATGTTTATTATGACGTTAACGCTGACGGAATTGATGAACTTTTGATTGGTGAAATTGCAGACGGAAATTGGAAAGGTGTCATTTATGATATCTATACAATGGTTAATCGCAAACCAATGCACGTTGTAAGCGGCGGAAGCCGTGACAGATATTATGTTTGTGACGGAAGTTTTGTATGCAACGAATATTCTTCGGGTGCGGCGGAAAGCGGTGTGAGAGTTTATAATTTGGTTGAAAATTCAACGGAATTATATCCTCAGGTAAGTTTTAAATATGACGGATATGAAAATCCGCAAAAACCTTGGTTTATCGGGTATTCAAACGAAAAGTGGGAAAATGTTGATCAAGCTGTTTTTAATGAGAGAAAAAAGATTTTTGAACAATATGAAAGGTTTGATTTCATTCCCTTAAGTAGGATAAAATTGTAAAACGATAAGGTGAAATTTATGAAAAAACATCTGATTAGTAAAAAGTCCGATAAACTTTTAATATTTTTTTCGGGTTGGGGGTGTGACGAATTTGAGTTTGAACATCTCAATGCCAATTCAGATGTTTTAATTTTATATGATTATTCTGATTTGAATATGGATTTTGACTTTTCAAAATACAAAAAATTTGATTTAATGGCATTTTCCGCAGGTGTTTTTACAGCTTCCGTAACGGATTTTGATTTTAAAATTGACAGAAAAATTGCAATCGGCGGAAATCCGTATTTGTTTGATGAAAAATTAGGACTTTCAAAAGAAATACAAGATATTTTGTATAATATAACCGCGGAAAATGCAGATGATTTTGCAAGAAATTATTTGGTAAAAACTGATGAGGAATGGGAAAAATTTCATCATTCCAAAAGGACATTGGAAAGTTGCAAGTCGGAATTTGACAGTTTAAGGGAGTTGTATACTTTGCATAAACAAAAAATCAAAGATATTTATGATTTTGCACTGATTGGTGAGTACGATAAAATATTTGATATTACAGCACAAAAAGAATTTTACGGAACTCGATTGAAAGTTGTACCAAATTCCCGCCATAATTTGTTTTTCAGAATAAACAGTTATGAGCAGATATATGATTTGTGATTACATAAACTTCTTTTCATCATAATTTTTTTCCGTTATTTTTCACGTATTCAACAGCATCAAAATTATCGGGATTTGCGTTTGAAACAGGAGTGAATATAAGCAGTGAACCGTTATCAAAAGCCCCCGCAACCGATTGGTCTTTTACGTATTTTATTTTAAATACTTCTTCGGGTTCGGTCGCACCGCCAAATCTAAATCTGACGTAACCGTTTTTTTGTATGCAAGAAAACGGCAAGCCGATACCTCGCTCGCTTTCTTCCGTATAACCCGAAGTTTCGTCATAAAAGATATAAAAATAATCTTTGTATGAATTTTTTTTATCGGGAGAATAAGTTTTGTATACTCCTTTTTGAAATTTAAATGCCGTAACGGCTTGCGTTTTTGCAGTATTTTCAATATCCGTACAGCCTGTCATTATGCCGATTACCATTACAAAAGGCATAAAAATTGCTAATAATTTTATTATTTTTTTTAAAATTATATAAATACGCATAGGCTTATTATAGCAAAAATTTTTATGTTAATATACAGGAATTAGAAAATGTCTAAAGTGTAAGGAATTAATATATGGCTACGTTAAAAACATCTGTGTTGGGAATAGAATTTGAAAATCCGTTTTTATTGGCATCTGCACCGCCTACGGCATCAATAGAAAGTATTGATAAAGCCTTTGAAGCGGGTTGGGGCGGTGCGGTTTTAAAAACCATAACACCTGATGATTTGGAAATGATTGAAGCCAGTCCTCGCTATGCAACAATTAAAGAAAAAGGCAAAGTAATATGCCTGCAAAATATAGAATTATTAAGCCATGAAACCGTTCAACATTGGGTTGAAGGCATTAAATATCTGAAAGAAAAATACCCCTCAAAAGTTATAATTGCAAGTATTATGGCACCGGTTGAACGCGAAGAATGGCAAAATCTTGTTAAAACATTAAATGAAACTCCGATTGATGCTTATGAACTTAATTTTTCATGCCCGCATGGAATGCCCGAAAAACATATCGGAATGGCTATCGGAACAAGTGCCGAAATTTCAACACTTATTACGGCTTGGGTAAAAGCTGTTGCAACAAAACCCGTATTCGTAAAATTAACTCCAAACGTAACAAATATTACGTGGATTGCAAATGCCGTTGAAAGAGCAGGAGCTGACGGTTTTGCTGCAATTAATACCGTACAAGGTTTCTTGGGAATTAATCTTGATACGTTAGAACCTGTCTTAAATATTGACGGTCATTCAACCTATGGCGGATTGTCGGGCGAAGCCGTCAAACCAATCGGTTTTAGGTGTGTTGCTCAACTAAGACAAAATTCTGATTTGCCGATTTTGGGTATGGGCGGAATATCTTCTTGGGAAGATGCTGTGCAATATATAGCACTCGGTTCTGATGCCGTTCAAATCTGTACGGAAGTTATGATAAACGGATATGGAATTATTAACGGATTAAAATCAGGACTTTTGAATTATTTGGAATCAAAAGGGTTTAATGACATATCGGAATTAAAAAATATTGCAATTCCAAAAATAACATCACACGAAAATTTAAATAAAAAATCACATCTTTACCCTTCAATAGATGCAGAAAAATGCATAAAATGCGGAAAATGTGCAAAAATTTGTTCCGAATCCGAATATCATGCATTAAGTCTTGATAAAAATTGTATGTGTTTGAAAAAAGAATTTTGTGTCGGGTGTTCTTTGTGCAGTCATGTATGCCCGAAAAATGCCATAAAAATGTGTTAGAATTTGTTTACAGACAGCGGAGTTCCTTTTTCGCCAATATAAAAAACAATAAGTTCAACGGGTTCATTTCCCGTATTTTTGCCGTAATGATATTTGCCGATTAATTCGGGCAGAACCTCTCCTTCGTGAAGGGTTATGGCTTTGTTGTCATCTGTAATAACCGTCAAAGTGCCTTTTTTTACGTAAGCAATATTCACTAAATCGTGCTTGTGCATAGGCAATTCTTCATTGACATTTATAATAATTTTTAAAACCGTAACTTCGGGTTTTTTAATCTTTAATTTTTCATATTTCGCATTATCCCAGGTGGAAGTTGTTTTTAATAATACATTTTTTTCAGCCGAATATACTGAAATTGTTGTACACAAAATCATTATACCGAGTGTAATTACTAATTTTATTGCTTTATTCATACTCAATCCTCAAAAAATATCGACACTGTTATAGTATAATAAATTTTTATTAATTACAAATATTGTTGTCGGGTTTAATCAATTTTTTCTTTACAAAACCAATGTATTCGGACTTCAACTTTAACGTTATTTGCAAATATCTGTTGCTTAAAAAAAACTAATACAAGAATGTTTATAGGAGTTTAGTTACTTTTTTCTATGTAGTATTTTTCTTTAAATGTTTTTATTTCATTAGATTCTGTATTTTGTTTTAATTTATTTTTTAATTCATGTTTTGGAATAATATTACCTTGAGAATGAATAATATTAGAAGCAATATTTGAACAATGATCTGAAATTCTTTCAAGATTTGTTAATATATCAACAAAATAAAAACTTCTTCTAATATGAATTTTTTGGTTTTTAATTCTTTTTATATGGTTTTTCTTTGCGTTAACAATCATTTCATCAATAATATTTTCAAACGATTCTATTTTTAATGCATTATTATAGTCAAAATTAATAAAACTGTTCATTGTGTAATCGTATATATCTTTTACGGCGTTGACAACATTTTTTAACTCAGAAATAGAATCTTCCATAAAAGTCCAATTTTTTGAATCTGTTTTTTGGGCGATATGTAGTATGTCAACAGAATAATCTGCAATTTTTTCTATATCCGATATTGTTAAAAATAATTGTGAAATCTTGTTACTTTCTGCTTCAGTTAAATCTTTTGCCGACAATTTTTGCAGAAAACTTTCTAATTCGTCTTGATATTTGTCAATCAATTTTTCTTTTTTATCAATTATTTCTATAAATTTAGGGTTATATTGTTTAAACATTTTAACGGACATTTTTAAAATGTCTTTTGACAATTTTCCCATTTCAACCGCAACTTGGTAAGATTGCTTGATGGCAACGGAAGGAACAACAAGTAATCTGTCATCTAATATAACTTTCTTATCATTTTTACCTTCCTTAATAACAAAATATGCTATTTTTTCTAACATGTTTGCAAAAGGAAGTAATAATATTGTTGTACCAATATTAAAAACCGAATGAATTACGGCAATTCCAAATGGTGAAATTGATTGATTAAAAGGGATATAATTTATAAACAGATGTCCTATTTCATATAAAGGTAAAAATATCAAAGCACCCAAAATATTGAAACTGACATGTATAACGGCGACTCTTTTTGCGGCAGTATTAACACCAATCGCAGATATCATTGAAGTAATACAAGTTCCTATATTTTGACCTATAATAATAGGAACAGCAATCGCCCAGTTTACACCGCCTGATAACGCAAGAGCCTGCAATATACCGACAGAAGCGGCAGAGCTTTGAATAATCGCAGTGATTATCATACCTGCCAACAAACCCAAAACAGGGTTTGTAAAATAAGTCAAAAATTTTGCAAATTCACTATTTTGAGCCAACGGAGACATAGATGATGACATCAAAATCATACCGAACATCAATATTGCAAAACCAACAAAAAACATACCGATATTTTTTCTTTTGGAAGTATTATTTTTGCCCGACATTATTAGTATTACACCAAGTAAAGATAAAATAGGACAAAAAGACTCAGGCTTTAAAAGTCTTAGAAAGAAATTAGAACTTTCTATTCCGGATAAACTCAATATCCAAGAAGTCAGAGTTGTCCCGATATTAGAACCCATAATCATTCCAACGGTTTGAGACAATTCCATAATGCCGGAATTTACGAACCCTACAAGCATGACTGTTAAAGCGGAAGAACTTTGAATAGCAACCGTTATTCCTGCTCCGAGTGTTAAACTTTTAATAGGATTTGATGTAGCATTTTTAATGAACTTATCAAGTTTGTCACCGGCAAGTTTTTCCAAACCGTTTGACATTACTATCATACCGAATAAGAAAAAACCAAGCCCGCCACATAACGTAAAAATTGAAAATATGTCCATATATTCTCCAATCAGACTACTATATTATTATCATAAAATAGTATTGTTAGCAAAATATTAGGATAATTTATTCAGGTAAAATAATTTTAAAAGTTGAACCTTTGCCAACTTTGCTTTCAACACTTACACTTCCTTTGTGAAGTTGAGTAATATGTTTTACAATCGCAAGTCCCAAACCGGTACCTCCTGTTTGCCGACTTCTTGCTTTATCTACCCTTTTATATTCAAAATTGGTTAGTTCAACCTCTTTATCTTGGACTTTTACAATCATTTTATCCGTATCAACAATAATATCTTTATAATTTTTTATACCGCCAATGGAATTTAAAGATTCTAAATGAGCCTTTATTCTTGCCAAAAGAATTTTATTACTGAAAGGCTTTGTGATATAATCAACAGCTCCGCATTTAAAGCCTTCTAATACATCATCTTCCATTTTTTTTGCAGTAATCATAATTACTTTTGTATCTTTGTAGTTATCATCATTTTTAATAATGCATCTTTTATACTCATACATTTATTATACTATTAAATAGAAATAATTTTATTTTACTAAAACTTTTTGTTTTATTAAAATTCAATAAAAAAGAAAAGGCTCTTTTGTTTAAATGGCGGAGAATAGGAGACTCTCTGACATCGTAGGCGAGGATATGAAATCCGAGCCGTACGAGGTCGGATACTCGAACGGGTAGAACTCCGTTATTTTGTTTAACAAACAAAATAACGAGTGAGAGTTCCATTCTTCATAATAAAAAGAGAGTAAGATATTTTCTTACCCTCTTTTTATGGTGGAGAATAGGAGACTCGAACTCCTAACCCCCTGCGTGCAAAGCAGGTGCTCTACCAATTGAGCTAATCCCCCATTTATGGGTGCGAGGTTTTCCCTCTGCATTATTTATATTACATGCTGATTTTTTTTTGTAAACCCCCCCTTTAAAAAAAATATTACCAATCATAATCATTTGATATTTTCCAACCGTCATATAGTATTAATGCGGTACAATATGCACCAGCATCCATATTTTTGCCTGCTCCGGATTTTCTACTATTACATCCACGCCAAGTATCATTTTTTAGTGTATTTCTATTTCTACCATATCCGTCCGGATATAATCCTGCTTTTTTTACATTCCATGCTATATCTCCTCGACCGTTATTATAGACATTTTTTGCCTCATTAAATATGTAAAAACTGAATTTATCTTTTCCGAATATGTTTGGAAGATTATTGCCATTAATATCTATTTGTAATTCATACACTGAACCTGCTATTGAATAGCGTAAACATTTTAAACTCGTTCCATCAGGTAAATAATAAGCATTTGATGATGATGTAATTTTTTTGATATACGGTGAAATATACTTATTCATATATGCCTCACAAGTAAGATTATAATCCCAGTTTCCCAAATCCCCATAATCATTCTGAGCATATAGCATTGCCTGAGAAAGGGTTGTATATGTCTTTTTTAATCTATTTATTGTTACTTGTTTTTGATAACTTTTTATTAATAAAGGCATTGTAATTGCTGACACAACACCGATTATACCTAACGTTATCAATACTTCTGCAAGTGTAAAGCCTTTTCTCATGTATCCTCCATTATGAATTTTTATTTCTATATAAACATTATACTGTCTTTTTTAATCAATGTCAAGTCTTTTTGGACTTTTAAATTAACTTATTTGTACAATCAACTGTATGATTATAGTTAATTTGTACAAAATTAGTTGGAAACGAAAAATTACGCGTAAAGAACTTGCCAAAGCCATAAATGTAAGTCCTACTACGATTACCAAACTTACGAAGGGTGAGCATGTTGATGTAAAACTGAGTACACTTGAAAAATTATGTGATTTTTTTGAATGCAGTATTCATGACATTTTGATTGATGTTAAAAATGATATTTTATAAATTTAAAAATCAAATATAAATAATTTTTGGATATCTATGTTTAAGGCATTTGCGACTTTAGCAACAGTTTGTAATGAAGGTGATTGTTCCCCTCTTTCGACAATCCCCATAGTTGAACGTGCCAATCCCGCCAAATCCGCCAATCCCTCTTGAGAAAGACTTCGCTTTGTTCGCTCAAGCCTTATATTCATACCTACTTTTTTATCTATTTCATCTATTTTTATAACCATTTCACATTTTATAATATGCTATTGACACATAATTATACACGTGATATAATGGACATGTTACACATAATAATGGAGGATATATGAAAAAAGGATTTACTCTTACAGAAGTACTCATTACATTAGGCATAATTGGTGTTGTTGCGGCAATGACAATTCCTTCATTAATAAATACATACAAAACACATGTATTAAAAACTCAATTTAAACACTCGGTTTCAAATTTGGCACAAGCTATTCAATTTGCAAAAATAAATTCGCAAATTGATAATTTCGGGAAATATTGTATAAGTTTTAATGAGAGTAATGGCGGGTACTATAATACAAATGAATGTATAAACGCATTGGTAAATTCATATTCTAAAAAAGATTTGAAAACTGATAAAATTTATCGAAATGACATAAAGACATACAATAATAAGGCGACTGTATATTACATTGATTCAATGTCACTTCCTGTTTTATATCAGGCACGAATGAGTGACGGAACATATCTTGGGTGGCATATTTATAATGGTATGTATATGCTTTCTGTTGATACAAACGGTTCAAAAGGTCCAAATCGACTGGGACATGATATATTTACATTTCAAATAAATCCCGAAAATGATGTTCTTGCAAGTTATCGCATACCACTCACACAAGAAATGACTGAAGAACAAAGTAAGACATATTGTGACAAAGAGTCAGGTTCATACAATACATATGAATGTGAATATGCACTAAACAACTCATGTTCACTCACATCAACCGCTGTCGGAAACGGTTTTGACTGTTCATATTATGCATTAAAGGATATTTGTCCGTATACGGGTAAAGCAGGTTATTTTGAATGTTTGCCTAAATAAGATTTATAACTTTTTCCAAAAACTTTTCCAATTTTTCCTTATCATAGTAATACCACCAACCCACTAATGCCTCAAACGCGGTCGCCTGACGGTATTCCGTTTGATTGGAGCGACGTCCGACGGGGATTGGCAAGTTTCTTGCCCTGCGTGCAATCTCTTTTTCTTCTTCCGTCAATTCATCCTCAAAAGAATGTAAAAGTTCCGCCTGAAAAGATGCTTTTACTCTATCGGTTGTCAGTTTGTGAAGATTTTTTGCGTTATCGGTCATTTTGACGGTTTTTTCCCGCACAAAAAGTTCCCAAACCGCATCACCTATATATGCGTAATTTCTTAAATTCATTTCTTCCATAAAATCAGTTTACTATAAAATATTGTATTTCACATAGAATTATGTAATAATTACTTCAAGGAGAATGTATGAAAAAACTTGTTTTAATTTTTGCGTTGATATTAATTTCAAGCCCGATTTTTGCAAATGAGTCTTGTGAAAATTGTATGCAGTCAAAATGCGTTGATTTAATGGATTATATGTATAACAACCGTGCGACTTTGTACAATGTTTTGGAGCTTTCGCCCGATCAGCAAAAATGCAAGGACACCATTGATAAAAAATATAATGAAGAACTTGAACTCAAGTATGAACAATACAATCAGGAAAAATTCGTACTTGAAAATATGACAAAGCACGGGGCGAGCGAATCTGCGCTTAAAAAGCAGGAAAAAATCATAAATTCCCTCGAAAAAGAGATGAAAGGTCTTAACGGCAAGTATGAAAAAGAATTTTGCTCGGTATTAAGTTATGAGCAACGTTCAAAACTTCGTACAATCAGACGTATGGAAAGAAAAACCTTAAATTATTGCAAGAAGAACAAAGCGTTTTATAAACGCGATCCGCGCTTAAGACCATTTGGCGAAAAAATGTATGTTCAAGAAAACAGACTTTGCCCGATTCATAAAAAATGGCATCTTTTCGGCAGAAAACATAAGATTGAAAAGTAAGGCGGCAATCTTATAACATCTGTACTTCTACGCTCTCGGGTGGGTTTCGTTGTAGACTTCTTTCATGTGGCGGGTCGAGATGTGGGTATAAATCTGTGTGTTTGAGATGCTTGCGTGGCCCAAAAGCTCCTGTACAACCCTCAAATCCGCTCCGTTTTCTATCAGGTGCGTTGCAAAACTGTGTCGAAAAACGTGTGGTGTAACGTGTTTGGGTAAATGAATTTTTTCAACCGTTTCGTTTATTACGTTTCTGACTGTTTTGGTTTGGAGTCTGTAACCTGTGTTGTTTATAAATACAGGTGAGGTTTCGTCGGGTTCTCCAACGGGAAAACCCTTCGGTATCAATGCTCTTGCGGTTTCAATGTAACGTTCCAAAAAGTTTTTTGCCCTGTCGGAAACAAGAATAATCCTCTCTTTTGCACCTTTTCCGAAAACTCTTATTTCGTTTTGTTCGAGGTTCAAATCTCCGAAATTAAGTCCCGAAAGTTCGGAAATTCGCATTCCCGTAGCCCACAAAAGTTCCAAAATGGTTCTGTTTCTGTAACCCGAAGGGGTGTCGATTTTTATGTTGTTTAAAATTTGTTCGACTTCGTCAGGTGTCAAAAATTTTGGCAAAGATTTCGGACGTTTAGGATTGTTAAGATTCATTGCGGGGTTTGAATTTGTTTTGTTTTCTCTGTAAAGATATTTGTAAAAAGTCCTCAAAGATGCAATTTTGCGGGATATTGTAGTCTTTTTGTAGTTAAATTTTTGGATAAAATGGATATAATCCTTCATTTTTTGAAAGTCCGCATTTTCGCACGAATCTTCGTCAAGCCATACAATAAAGCTCAAAATATCGGAGCAATAGGCTTTTGCGGTATGTTCGGAAAAGTTTTTTTCCGCAATTATGTAGGATTTAAAATCTTCAAGATCTTGTTTGGAATTTATGTTCATAGCTTTTTTAAAGTTGGATAAGTCAGGTAAGTTTGGTGAGTTTGATAAGTACTTTAAATAAATATGTATCAGTAAAATTTTATCGGGCAATTATTCCGATAAGTACTTACCCTACTTATCAAACTTATCTTACTTATCCTACCCGTAATATAAATTATCAATAATTCTTATACATCATTTACATTATTGATTTTTTATATTTGTTATTATACAATATTTTTGGAAGAAAAGAAAATTATTTATTCTCGGAGAAAAATATGAATTACAAAAAATTGTTGATATCATCTGTTATCGTTATGACTGCACTGTCAACTCAGGTCTATGCTAAGGAATTACAGGCTCAGGTTCAGAAATATACCGCTAATACGGGCGATATCTACACGCAATCAAAGCCTATTGATATCAAATCAATCTCTCAGCCTTACCCCGAAATTGCAAGATTGATTGAATACAACCATTACGAAGAAGCAGATAAAAAACTTAAAGAAATGTTAAATCAAAAACCGGGCGATGCGAATTTAATCGCTTTGAAAGCTGTTTCTCAAGCAAAACAACATCAGCTTGAACCCGCTCAGTTTGAACTTGACAAATTGCTAAAAAGCCATCCGAACAACCCTGTCGCTCACTATGCGCAAGGATATGTTTATTTGATGCGTCAAACGGCATCTGACGTTGATTACATCAAAACAACAAGGGGATTGGTTAACTCTGCCATAAAAGAATTTTTAAATGCGGTTAACTTAGACAAAAATTACTATCAGGCATACAACGCTATGGGTATGGCAACACTGAAATTGGGTAACAAAAATGATGCTTTGGATTTGTTTAAAACATCTTTGAAAATTAACCCGAGTTTCGCAAATGCTTACGACAACGTAGGTATTGTTGAAATGATGAACGGAAATCTTGATGCTGCCGAAAGCAATTTCATGAAAGCAATGAAATACAATACTCACAACCCCACAGCGTGGTATCACATGAGCCAGGTCGAAACCCGCAGAGGTAACTACTCAAAAGCATTGACTTGGGTTAACCACTCTTTGCACGTAAATCCCAATTCATCTCCGGGTTGGACTTTACAGGGTGAATTGTATTTGAAACAAGGAAACCAGGCTGCTGCCATAAATTCTTTCAAAAAAGCTCAGCTTGTTAAGCCTGAAAACATAAGACCTTATCTTAACCTTGCTACGGTTTACGAAAACCGTGCGGACGAAGAATTTGCAATCGAACAGTTGAAAACCGCTCTTGCAATTACTCCGAATAACTCCGAAAGCAAATTAAGAATTGCAAATATGTCATTGCACATCAGAAAATACGATCAAGCACTTGATTATTTTTCAAAATTGGTCGGTGATGCAACTTATAATGATGATGCAATCATTGGTCTTGCAAACACTTATTACGAAATGTCAAAAGATCGCGGTGAAAATAACAGAATTACAACAAACCGCGAAGTATACCTTGCTTATGACTATATTAACAAAGCAATCGAAAAATGTCCCGAGGATTTGGAACTTCACCTTGCAAAACTCAAACTTGCAAGACTTGTTCACCAAGATCCCATTTCTCAAGACAGTTTGAACTATATTGTTCAATCCGCAGGCAACAACCTTATGGATAATGTCTTGAAAGGTGAGGCATATTTGGCTTTGGGCAGAGAAAAAGATGCGGTTTATGCATTTGAAAATGCGGTCAACTTCTCCGATAACGTTGATGATGACTTGTATTTGGGTGAAATTCTTGTTCACAACAAACAGTTCAGAACCGCAAGAGTTGCTTTGCAAAAAGCATTGATGAAAGATCCCGATAACGTTATTGCGAAAAACGGTATTGAATACATCAACCTTTGCGAAACAAAATCAAACGAGTTCTTTGATATCGCTCAAAGACAATATCAGGAAAACAATTACGCATCTGCAATCGAATATTGCAACCATGCGATTGACTTTTATCACAACAGCCCGCAAATTGCTAAGTTGAAAGCAATGTCTTATGAAAAAGAACTTAACTATCGCGGTGCGGTAAAATACTATCAACAGTATTTGGCAATGAGCCCCGATGCATCTGACAGAGGTGCAATCGAAAGCAAGATTCAACAGCTTGCGCCGAAATCACACTAATGAAAAAATTCGATATTCGAAAAACATTTGAAATATTTTTGAGAGAGCCCATCAGTGTACTAACTGACGGGCTGTTTCAGCTTGTAAATATCGAAAATAATATTTTCAGCCAAAAACCCTATATCGGTGTTGATTTTGTGAATAAAAAAACACAAATTACGGTTGTTAATAACGAAAAAATGTATAATATTTTTCAAAAAGTGTTGTTTAAACAACGTTTGAAAGAACAAAAAGAAAAAATAGGTAAAAATTAATGTCAAAACCGATTGTTGCAATAGTAGGACGTCCGAATGTCGGAAAATCAACCTTCGTAAACCGTTTGATAGGTACAAGAAACTCTATCGTCGACGATTTGCCGGGGGTTACGCGCGATAGAATTTATTTTGACGTTGAGTGGCAAAACAAAATTTTTACCGTAATCGACACAGGCGGAATTATCCCCGGTGACGAAGACGAAATTATGCTTTCTATTTTTGATCAGGCAAAAATTGCCTGTGAAGAAGCCGACAAAATCATTTTTATCGTTGACGGAAAAGAAGGTGTAAACCCAATCGACTACGATATTGCAAACATTTTACGCCAATCGAAAAAGCCTGTATTTTTGGCGGTTAACAAATCCGATAACCCCGAATCACTTTTAATGGTAAATGATTTTTATTCACTTGCAATAGGTGAACCCATTGGGATTTCGGCACTTCATGGAAGCGGTGGTGTCGGAGATTTGTTAGACCTTGTGACGGAAGATTTTGAACAAGATATTGAAACACAGGACGACAACACAATTAAAATTGCAATAGTCGGACGTCCGAATGCGGGAAAATCATCTATCGTAAACGCACTTTTAAACGAAAACAGGGTAATTGTTTCGGACATTTCAGGAACAACCCGCGACAGTATTGACAGTTTTATAAAATATAAAGACAGAGAATTTGTGATTGTCGATACGGCAGGCATAAGAAAAAAATCAAAAGTTAATTGGGGTGTCGAAAAATTTGCCGTTGACAGAGCAATTCGTTCAATCAGAGATTGTGATGTTGCACTTTTGGTAATTGATGCAACCCAAGGGGTTTCCGATCAGGATAAAAAAATTGCCTCAATTATTACGGAAGCGGGCAAAGGACTGATTATCGCAATTAATAAATGGGATTTAATCGAAGATAAACAATCCAATACGATTAACCAATACAACAAAAAGTTGGCTAACGATATACCGTTCCTCGAATACGCACCGAAAATATTTATTTCTGCCGTAACAAAACAAAGGCTTAACCAAATATTTGTCGAGGCTGAGAATGTTTATGCGGAATGTACAAAACGCATATCAACAGGGCTTTTGAATAAAGTTATAAAAGAGGCCTACATGCTCAATCCTCCCGCCTCCTCAAAAGGTAAACGCTTAAAAATAATGTATGTAACCCAAACAGGGGTACAACCTCCGCATATAGTTATTTTTGCAAACAATGCGGACTTGATGAAAGATCATTACAAACGCTATATTGAAAACAAATTGAGAGAAGCGTTCGGATTCTTTGGCACACCCGTAAAACTTTCCGTTCGTGAACGCTCGGACAAAAAATAAGAGGTATAAATACCTCTTATTCAAAAATGCTGATAAAGTTTATATCTTTAAAGTTTTCAATTTTTGTTTTATCAACTTTTAATTTGTACTCTTTAAGGATTTTATCCGTAAGAATAATGGGTTCAAAATCCTCTACGGGTACAATTTCCGAATAATCAATAACCAATTCGGGCGGTTTAAATTTTTTTCTTCTCATTTTTCAACTCCTTAATGATTCTTCTACAATAACAGCCAAATCGTCAAACAAATCTTGTAAGGGTAAAGTAATATCCATTAAAGCCTCCTGTTTGTGTAACTCAAAAGATTTTTGGGGACGTTCCGTAATCATTTCAAATTTCCCCGTTTCAAGCTGATGTAACAAATCCCGCGAAAAGTCGGAATTATTTCGCAATGAGTTTAAAATTGCACAATCAATTTTAAACAAATCAGCCGAACTAAGTTCAAAATCAAGCATTCTCTCCATGGAATCAACATCATCAATGTCATGCATGATTTCGTTGGCAAGTGCGTTACTGTCCAGAACAGTAACTTTCTCCAAGTTTAAATTCATCTGAACCTCCGATTAATGTGTTCGTAAATTTAATCTCGGATTTTTTTGAAGAAAACTTTAACAAAAAAGGTGATTTGTTACATTAATTTTACAAATGGCAAAAAACATTATTACAACGGGGTTTTGGGCAAAAAGAAAGTCTTGTCGAATAACAAGACTTATAAATATACATTTACCCCACCCACTTTATATCATACAATTTATTATTTGTCAAGTGTGTAAATTTATGAATGTTAAAAACTTGAAAAATATTTACTTGCACGAATGCTTACCTTCCCATGACAATTTGTCGTTACAATGCAAATAATCCATATTATCAAAAGCCAAAATCCAGCCTGATGCCTCATAACCATTATCGGAAACTTTCCTTTGAAAATACGGTCCTATTTTATGATTTGATAAATAAAATAAAAACAAATCTTTGCCTGCAATATTAGGCGGATTTTTGCCGTTGATATCAATCCAGATTTCACCATTACCGGGTTCACCATAGCCTTGTATGGCAACAAGTGTTCCGTCAGCTAAAATAAATTTTCTGTAATAAGACAAATTTTCAAAATCCCTCTCTTGTGAGTCATCCAGTCGTTTATACCTGTGTGCAAAGCAGCCTTTTGCCTCATGTCCGCAATCTTCGACAATTTTTAAATATTTTGTAATTACATCAATATCTGCAAAGTTGTTTTCAACATCATCACCATTGTCGTTTTTATATGTATAACTTTTTGTTCCCCAATGTTCGGGGTCTCCGTATTCGCTTATAGCATTCAATAGGGCGTTGCTCATTACGCTGTATTCTTTTTTTAATTTTGTGATTGTCGCCTTTTCGTTTTGTTTTTGAATAATTGTCGGCATGGTTATAGCCGCAACAACTCCGATTATGCCAAGGGTGATAAGGACTTCGGCGAGTGTGAATGCAATTTTTTTATTCATAATATCCCTCCTGTAATAATATTTTACCACTTTTTATTGATTACATTTCAATATTAATTAAATTTATTAAGTATTTGTTACAAAATACTTAAATTATTTCAATAGAATTATTACAGTAAAAATTGTATCATTTTTATTATGGATAGCAGAAAAAAGCTCGGTAAAAGAATAAAAGAATTGAGAAAAAGCAGAGGGTTTACACAGGAACAGGTTGCTGAACTTATTGATATGGAACAAAATACAATCAGTGTCATTGAATCGGGAAGAAATTTTCCTACCCTTAATACTTTAGAAAAGATTGCAAAAATTTTAGAAATAAATTTGTCTGATTTTTTCAATTATGAATATTTTGATGATATTGAGTTAATAAAACAATATGTTAAAACATCATTTGAGAAAATGAATGACAGTCAAATAAGACAAATTTTTAAATATATAAAAAACGTTATGGAATAAAAAAAAAGCTATGTACGAAGTGCATAGCTGTTGATTAGGGATATGTGTATCTTAGTTCTCTAAGGAGTATGGTTATATATTAGCAGACCAAATCTGAAAATAAATCATAAAAATGTATGATGTTTTTAGGGAATGTGAGAAGTGAGAGGTGAAAAGTGAAAAATCCTTATTGGTGCGCAAAGCGCACATAAATAGCTATACCTCCATACCTCTATTCATCCATACCTCTGATACGGACTTTTTACTTTTTTGTGCTATACTAATCTTATGTTCGACAGTTTAAGTGAAAAATTACAGGATATAATCAGCAAAACCCGCGGGAAAGAACTTACGCAGGACAATATGCAAGAGGCTTTGCGCGAAATCAGACGCGCACTTTTGGAGGCGGACGTTAATCTTCGTGTAGTGAAATCCTTCATTTCGTCAATAAAAGACAAAGCCGAAGGCGAAAAAGTACTTGAAGGTGTTGATCCTTCTCAACAACTGATAAAAATTGTACATGACGAACTCGTAAATCTTTTGGGTCATGAACAAAATCCGCTTGATTTTTCGGGACACCCAAACATTATAATGATGCTTGGTTTGCAGGGTTCGGGAAAAACCACCTCGTCAGCAAAACTTGCCGTAAAACTTAAAAAAGAAGGACGAAATCCTCTATTAACGGCATGTGACGTATACAGACCCGCTGCAATATCTCAGCTCCAAACTCTCGGAAAAGAAATTGACACCGAAGTTTTTACAATCCCTGATTGCAAGGATGTTCAGACAATCGTTCAGGTCGCAATAGATTACGCAAAAGAAAAAGGATTTAATACGATAATCCTTGATACCGCAGGACGTTTACAAATCGATACCGATATGATGGCGGAACTTTTGCTTATAGACAGAATTTTTAAACCTGCCGAAAAATTACTTGTAATAGATGCCATGACAGGGCAAGAAGCCGTAAATGTAGCCGAAAACTTTGATGCGCAGTTAGGTTTGACAGGCCTTGTCTTAACAAAATTGGACGGTGACAGCCGAGGCGGTTCGGCATTGAGCGTATCTTACTGTACGGGAAAACCCATAAAACTGACGGGTACGGGCGAAAAACTCAATGCACTCGAGGATTTTTATCCCGAACGCATGGCAACAAGAATTTTGGGCATGGGAGATATTGTTTCGCTTGTCGAACGCGCACAAGAAGTTTTTGACGAAAAACAGGCTCGAGAACTTGAAGAAAAAATGAGCAAAAACAGTTTTTCATATAATGATTTTTTAAAAATGC
This sequence comes from uncultured bacterium, assembly GCA_902795965.1. Lineage (GTDB taxonomy): Bacteria > Cyanobacteriota > Vampirovibrionia > Gastranaerophilales > Gastranaerophilaceae > Stercorousia. Next base: position 27,277 of record CADBNI010000048.1, on the reverse strand, counting down.
AAAAACAAATGAAAATGTTCGGCTCAATGGATCAAATTTTGGGCATGCTCCCCGGAATGAACATCAGCAAAAACGACCGTGAAATGATTTCTCATGAAGGCGGAAAACAACTCAAAAAAATGGAAGTTTTTATTTCAAGTATGACGCCTGCGGAACGCAACAACCCCGATTTGATTAACACAAGCCGTAAAAAACGTATTGCAAAAGGGTGCGGAATGGATTTGGCTGAAATCAACGCGTTCATCAAACAGTTTGAACAAATGCGAATGATGATGAAAGGTATGACCGATATGAAAAGCATGTTCAAAGGCGGTATGCCTGACATGAGTCGTATGGGTAACATGGGCGGACTTGGCGGTTTTAACGGAAAATTGGGTAAACATGCCATTAATAAAGCCATGAAAATGATGAGAAGATTTAAGTGAAAATAAGTGAGAAGTGAAAGGTGAAAAGACCTTATCAAAAGTTATTTTGACAAAATTATGCAAAAACAACTAATTTAAAGAGCTTTTCACTTCTCATCCATTATATCTTCGTGCGCTTTGCGCGCTGATACGAACCTTTCACATTTCACTTCTCACCTTTCACTTATTTATGCTATAATCTCAATATGAACAGAAAAATTAAAATCGGATTGATAGGACTCGGCACGGTCGGTTCGGGAGTTTTTAAAACATTAAAAAACTTTGATAACGTTGAAGTTGTAAAAATTGCGGTGAAAAATTTGAATAAACCGCGCAATATAGAAGGTTTGGACAACTCGATTTTGACGGATAATCCTTATGAAGTTGTGAACAATCCCGAAATTGACATTGTTGCCGAACTTATAGGCGGTATAAACCCCGCATTTGAACTTATTACAAAAGCGATAGAAAACGGCAAACATATTGTTACCGCTAACAAAGAACTCCTTGCCAAAAGAGGAGAAGAACTTTTTACATTTGCCGAACAACATAACAAAGTTATTTTGTACGAGGCAGCTATTGCAGGCGGTATCCCTTTGATAATGCCGATAAAAACGATTTTGGCAGGAAATAAAATTAACAAAATTGAAGCTATCGTAAACGGTACAACAAACTATATTTTAACAAAAATGGATATGCAGGGTGCATCTTATAATGATGTTTTGAAAGAGGCGCAGGAATTGGGTTATGCCGAAGCTGACCCGACAGGTGACGTTGAAGGGTTTGATGCGGCATACAAAATTGCAACGCTTGCTACAATTACGTTTAAAAAACGAATTAAAATCGAAAATATTTATCGCGAAGGGATTACAAAAATTCGCGCACAAGACATGAAAGCCGCAAACGATTTGGGTTACAAAATAAAACTTATTGCATCGGGACAAATTGACGAAAACGGTAACGCTGACGTAAGAGTTCACCCCATGCTTGTTTCCAAAAAAGCAACCCTTGCACATATAGATTATGTAACCAATGCGGTTACGCTTACGGGCGAACCTGTCGGCTCAATTACGCTTTCAGGACCGGGTGCGGGAGAATTTCCGACCGCAAGTTCTGTTGTCGGTGATATTTTATCAATCGTTGCGGAATTGGGAAATTCCGATTATATCTTGCCTATGATGAGATGTCGTCACGAAGAAACTGCTAATATGATTGATATTACACAAACAAAGAATAAATATTATCTTTCTATCAACGCAAAAAATAATATGGGTGTAATAGGCAAAATCGGAACGATTTGCGCGGAGAACAATATCAGCTTGGCAAGTATCGTTCAAAAATGCGTAGGCGAGGACAATACGGCAGATATAACCGTTATAACCGAAATTGCCTCGGAAAGCGCAATGCAAAACGCGATTAAACTTATAGAGGCTGACGGCTCAAAAGTCAACAGTCTGATAAGAGTTCAGGTGTAAGATGTATTACCACGGATAATCAGGAGCAATTTTCCACCCGTCATATATGATTAATGCCGCGCACAAATCTTTATCAGCATTTGTATTACAACCATATACAGGAGAGTCAGTTAAATTTTTTCTAAAATCTGTATTTAAGTTATTATTGCCAACATAGTCGAACGGAATAACACCACTTTTGTTTCGGTATAAATATCTTGTTTCATTACTGTCACCAATAAAAAAGTGAAAAGACTGTTAATTTTCATAGAAGTATTATTATTTAAATTTTTATTGTAAAATAATATTGAAATGAGGAAGTTATGTATTATCAAGGTTTAATAAATACGTTTAGAGAATATTTGCCCGTTTCGGACAAAACTCCTGTCGTTACGCTTAATGAAGGTAACACACCGCTTATAAAGGCAGAAAATTTGGCTAAAAAAATCGGGCTTGAGGCAGAAATTTACTTGAAATTTGAGGGTTGCAACCCGACGGGAAGTTTTAAAGACCGCGGAATGACAATGGCGGTTTCAAAAGCTAAAGAATCGGGTTCGGGTGCAATAATATGCGCATCAACAGGCAACACCTCCGCATCAGCCGCAGCTTACGGTGCAAAAGCGGGTTTGAGAACGTTTGTACTTATTCCCGACGGCTATATAGCACTCGGAAAACTTTCTCAGGCAATGATGTACGGTGCAGAAATTATTGCAATTAAAGGTAATTTTGACGAAGCATTGGAAATGGTTCGCAAAATTTCGGACAATTATCCGATAACCCTTGTAAATTCCGTAAATCCTTACAGAATTGAAGGTCAAAAAACGGGTGCATTTGAGATTTGCAACGCTTTGGGCGGTGCGCCCGATTACCATTTTATTCCTGTCGGAAATGCGGGTAATATTACCGCATACTGGAAAGGTTACAAACAGTGGCATGAACTCGGTAAAATCTCTAAACTGCCTAAAATGATGGGATTTGAGGCAGAAGGTGCGGCCGCTATTGTGAAGGGTGAAAGAATTTTTAAACCCGAAACTCTTGCAACCGCAATTCGTATCGGAAACCCTGCAAGCTGGAAATTTGCGGAGGCTGCGAGAGATGAAAGCGGTGGCATGATTAATTTTGTAACAGATGAAGAAATTGTCAATGCTTACAAATTGATTGCATCTTGTGAAGGCGTGTTTGCAGAACCTGCAAGTGCTGCGTCTGTTGCAGGTTTGATAAAGGTGAAAGATAAAGTTAGGGAAGGTTCAAAGATTGTTTGCATATTGACAGGCAACGGATTGAAAGACCCTGATAACGCAATAAAATATTCAAATTCTGATGTTAAAAAGACATCAGCGGATATGAATGAAATTTTGCGTGCAATGAATATATAAAAATCGCTTGAAATTTAAAATTTTTGTGAGAATATAGAAATTGCGGAGTGTTAGCTCAGCCGGCAGGAGTGTATGGCTTATACCCGTGAAAACCAAAAGCAAAAATGATAACTAAATAGAATTTATAAATATGGCTGAGTAGCTCAGTTGGTGAGAGCGCGGAGCTCATACCTCCGAGGTCGACAGTTCGAATCTGTCCTCAGCTATATTTTTTTGTGTACATTTATATCAATTAAATTCTATTGTTACGAATTATCAATATTATGAATTTTATTTTCCCTTACGCATATTTGTTTAAAGTGCATTTGTAATCTTTATTGGTGGAGACGAGGGGAGTCGAACCCCTGTCCAAAACGGATTTCAACAAACGTCTACGAGTGTAGATATTAATTCGCTCAAGTCCTCGGGAAATATCAAAACCCTTTACGAACCCAAAGTGTTTTTTTAAGAAACACTAACTTTTGACGATTAATCTTGATGAACATATCGTCATTTGTTCACTGCCGCTTGCATAATGGACCCATAAAACCGGCAAGCTGGGCTTTATGAGTAGCTATACCATCAAAGGCTTAGGCTGCAAGAGCGTATGCTCTGTCTGCACCAAATACACCTTTAACTACATTATTGTTGTTAGCATTTAATTTGGTTTGCCCGTTGATAACGGAGAACAGCTCTCCGACTCGCAATCTGTATCCACCGAACGTCCTGTCAAATCCAAAACGTCCCCATGAAAATTGATTTTGGGGACGTTGCTCCTGTAGAGTTTGCTTACACAAACTCTTACGTCGCTATCGTTATGTTCGCCTGCTTGTCTTGCTCACGCAAGCCAACACTGCGAACATCGGCTGACGCCTTTCAAAACGTCCCCATGAATTAAAATTATAATTTAAACCCCTCACCCGAATTGCTAAATTCGCTCCGCTCATTAAGCAATTCTTCCCTCTCCCACAAGGGGCGAGGGTAATGAGAGCAGTAATTTCAATGTTCCGTATTATAGATTATAACTCGTTTTTTTTATTTTTCAACCCTATTCCGTAATATGAAACGAACATTTTGAGCAATGTGCTTTCGGGGTATAAGTTAAATTATCTTCCAAATCATAAAGCGTTTGCACTCTTGTTACCAAATCCGCTCCGCACATCGGGCATTTCAAACCGCCTGAACCCTTTAAAATGAGTTCGCGCAAACTGTCAATAATTTCTTGTGAAACGGTATAAGTCGTAAAATCTTTTTCATAACTCTTGATTTCTTCGGGTGAGCATCGCAATATTTTAGCAAGATTTTGTCTTATCGTAACCGACAAAAACAAATCTTTTCCCGCCTCAATATCTTCAATGGTTTCCAAAGGCAGATTTGCCGTCATTGCAAGTCCCTTTGCCGACAAACCCAAGTTATCTCTTTTTTGTTGTATAAATTGTGCTAAAGTTTTCATAGTTCTAAATTTATTGAAATTCTTTGCCTTTTGTGTCATTCTGAGCTACGTCCCCGCCATCTGCGGGGCGGGCGAAGAATCCGTTTAAAAATCGGCTCAGAACGACATTTGGAAATTATATTTTGACAATAAAATTATAAAATAAAACAGCCTCTTTGTTCAAGAGGCTGTTATATATTGTTGCAAAATTTTTATTTGTAAATCGGTTGAGCTTTTTCTGCCCAAATTTTTGCATTGTCAAAATCGTAATAAACCATTTCCGGTTTGCCTGTTTCTTCGTCATAGATAACGTTTCCGTCTCTGTCATAAGCGACAGTTGCAAGTTCAAATGTTCCTGCTTCCATACCTCTGACATAATCTTTGTTTGCATAAACAAGGTTGCCGTTTTTGTCAAATACGGAGATTTTGTTGTTTTTGCCGTTGCTTCCGTTTGTACGGATTTCATAACCGGCATCTTTCCATTTGTATTCCTGATCTGCGGAAGGTGGAAGCGGCGAATCGCATACTTCACGTTTGATATAGATACCTTCATCTTTAATATCCGATATTGTAGATCTCATCCAAGATACTTTCGGATTTGCTTCATTATAACCATTTGTGATTTTTGTAATGGTTGATAATTTGTATTGTGTATTGTCAGACAGGTTTTCTGTTGCATAAGTTTGATAAGTTATGTTATCGTACATATTGCGTGCGAAAGAACCTACAAATACGAGGCTGTCACCTGTACTCGGTCCTTCAATGGGGATACCGATATTTTTACCTTGTTGGATTAAAGAATCTGCAAGGTGGAACGGATAATTATGTATAATAACGGGAACAAATTCCATTTTTATAACCGTATCACCTTTAATTGTATCGTGAATTACAACGGTATCTTTACCGCAACCGCAGCAGCTTTTACCGACCGCTATTGCGCTTGAATTTGATTCAGATTTTGATTCCGAATATGAATATGATTTGTCGTCCCATTTATCGCAAGATGTTAATGAGCCTGTTGCCATTGTAGTTGCACCAAGTAATGCTGCTGCCATAACCAAATGTCTCATGGCATTAGCGGCATTTCTTGATGACGGTGCATCCATTTGCGGATAATCGGGTTGTGATACATTTTTATTTTTCGGTTTGTCTGACCTTTGTCCGAAATTTAATGAAGATACACTGTTAATTGCTTTTACTTCCATTGTTTTTTACTAACCTCCAATTTTACTTTTGCATGTATATAAAGTGAGAACATATTATTATTTGCTAACTTAATTATACCAAAAACAAAATACATGCAAATTTTATTGATATAATTGGGTTTTGGACGGTTTACAAAACTTAAAGAAGTTGGTAAAGTAAGATAAGTAAGATAAGTGATGTAAGTACTTTAACGTAATGTACTTACCAGACTTACCTTACTTATCAAACTTATCATACCTTAATCAATCTCCCCTTTGAGATACCACGTTTTTGTTCCCGTTATTTTTACGTTTACAAATTGCCCTGTGAGGTCTTGGTCATAAGGGATATGGACGGTTTTAAAATTGCGGGTTTTGCCCGTATTTACTTTTTTACCTTTATGATTATAAAAACTTTCGACCAAAACTTCCATTGTTCTGCCGACATATTTTTTGTTGGATTTTAAGCAGTTTTCCTGAACTTTTTTGTTCAAACGTTGAAATCTTTCATCTTTAATATCTTCGGGAATAAATTTATCGGTCCATTTTGCCGCAACGGTTTTTTCTCTCGGAGAATATGCCGCAACGTTGGAATAATCAAGTTCAAATTCGTCAATAGCGGTCAAAGTTTCTTCAAATTCTTCTTCCGTTTCACCGGGAAAACCCGCTATAAAATCACTTGTAATAGTAACATCAGGCACCATTTTGCGGATTTTTTCAACGATTTTTGCATAAGTTTCGCGGTCATAACGTCTGTTCATAGCTTTCAAGACCCTTGAACTTCCCGATTGCATAGGGATATGAAAATATTCGCAAACTTTGTCCAAATCCCTTGCGGTTTCAATCAATTCATCCGTAATATCCGTGGGATAAGAGGTTACAAAACGTATTCTGAAATTGCCTTCCAATGCGTTCAAATCGGTTAAAAGCTGAGCAAGACGATAATTTTTGTCTTTAAAATCTTTGCCGTAGCTGTCGACATTTTGCCCCAAAAGTGTAATCTCCTTAAACCCTGCATTAAGTGCATCTTTCACCTCTTTTATAATAATTTCGGGTAATCTTGAGCGTTCTCTGCCTCTTGTATAAGGTACAATGCAATATGTACAGAAATTGTTGCACCCTTCGGTAATCGGAATCCAGGCATTAACTCCTTTTACGCGGTTTATTTCATAGTCTTTTGCTTTGTTATCTTCGGTTTTGTTTGTTTCTTCGCATTCGCAAACTTTTTCACCGTTTTGGATACGTTTAAGAATTTCGGGTAATGCGTAAATCTTGTGAGTACCGAGTACAAAATCAACATAAGGCGCGCGTTTAAAGATTTCTCTTGCTTTTTGCTGGGCAACGCACCCGCAAAACCCGATTTTGATATCTTTTTTGCTTTGCTTTTTATGTTTTCCCCATGCTCCGACTGCGCTAAATGCTTTATTTTCGGAAAGCTGACGAATTGAGCAGGTGTTAATCATCAATAAATCAGCTTCTTTTGGGTTTTGGGTTTCTTCGTAATCAAAATGCGAGAGCATGCCAAGCATTCTTTCCGTATCGGATTTATTCATCTGACAGCCCATTGTTTCTATATAAACTTTTTTCATTTTCCTTATATCCTTATGTGAGTTATTTTAACATGAAAAAACGGCATTGGGGCAAGTATAATAGTTTGATAAGTAAGATAAGTTTGGTAAGTACGTATCAAAAGATATACCCTTTTGAAGTCAAAGCGGGTACAATTTAACCGATAAGTACTTATCCTACTTACCCCAACTTATCTTACTTATCATACCTTATTACTACACTTGCATTTCTTTTTCAAAGCCGAAAAGAGAACTTACGGATTCGTCATCATGGATACGCGCGATTGCAGAACCCAACAACGGAGCAACCGAAAGTTGTTTAATATTCGGGGGCATTTTTTCCATATCAAGCGGAATGGAATTTGTAACGATACATTCTTTAATCGGAGAATTTGCAAGTCTTTCGATTGCAGGCCCCGAAAATACGGGGTGTGCGGCACAAACGTAAATTTCTTTTGCGCCTTCCGCTTTCAAAAGTTTTGACGCCTCGCAAATTGTTCCCGCAGTATCAATAATATCGTCAAACATTACGCAAACTTTGTCTTTAACTTCACCGATAACGTTTGAGGCAATAGCTTCGTTGTGTTTATCACGGCGTTTGTCAATGATTGCAAGAGAACAACCTATTGCTTTCGCAAAATGTCTTGTTCTCTGAACTCCGCCCGTATCGGGGCTTACTGCAACCATATCATCGGGGTTAATGTTTAAACTTTTTATATAATTTGTCAATATAGGAGTTGAAAAAATGTGGTCAACAAGAATATTGAAAAATCCTTGGATTTGACCTGTGTGCAAGTCCATTGCAAGAACTCTGTTTGCGCCTGCGGTTGTAAGCAAATCAGCAACCAATTTTGCGGTAATAGCTTCTCTGCCCGAGGTTTTTCTGTCTTGTCTTGCGTAGCCGTAGTAAGGAATAACTGCAGTAATTGTTTTTGCGCTTGCGCGTTTGAATGCGTCAATAATAATCAGTAATTCCATCAAATTTTCGTTAACGGGATTGCACAAAGGCTGAATAATAAATACATCATCACCTCTGACGCTTTCTTTTACCTGAACATAAATTTCGCCGTCCGCAAAATTTTTAACAATCATAGGACCGATTGATGTTCCGAGATAGTCCGCAATTTCTTGCGCCAACTTTATATTGGAACGACCCGCAAAAAGTTTTATATCGTGCGAGGGATTAATACTGCGTTCCAATTTAGAAAATGTCATTTCTGCGACCATGTGCAATTCCTTTCGTTTTTGGCATGCTTAATTATATGCTTTCAAAATTTTATCTACAAGTTTTCTTTAAGTAATATTACTAAAATTTGAACAAAAAAATTTTTGATAAAAAAATTAAAAAGTGAAATTATTAAATATTTTTTTCGGTAATTGTTTTTATTATATCTTTTATAATAGAGAGATTTTTAACGGATGTATTTTTTAAATCTTCATTAATTATTGAAATTATTTTATTTTTATCTGTTTCTTTTTCTTCTTCAAACAAATAATAAATATCCACGCCCAAAACATCAAAAATTTTCTCTACAACAGATAAAGAAGGGTATGACATACCGGTTTCTATTCTGCTGATGTACTTTGGGTCGACTCCAACTTTTAATGCAAGCTCATACTGCGTAATTTTTAATTTTTTACGATGCTTTTTTATGATGTTTCCTATGACGACTCTAATGTTTTGCATTCTTAAATTATAGGTAATAATTCTATATTAAAAACTAATATATAATAAGAAATATATTGACATTCTAATTATTCATTAGATAATATAAGACATAGGTAGATATTTTTAAAAAATACTAACTTATAAATAGAAAGGAAAAATATGAACAAAAAAGGTTTTACTCTTGCAGAGGTCTTAATTACCTTCGGAATTATCGGGGTTGTGGCGGCTATTACTATGCCGATGTTGATTACTCATTACCAAAAGCAGGCAACGGTAAATCAACTGAAAAAAGCGTATTCCGAGTTTTCGCAAGCCGTAAAAATGGCTGAAATTGACCATGGTTTGATGGAAACATGGGATTTTAAGGTTTTTAATACTGCTTTGGAAAGAAATACATATTTTGGAAAAAATTATCTTTTACCATATCTGAAAGTTGTAGAAACTTGTATTCCTTCATCTTCTAAATGCTGGGCTGATGAAATCAGAAATGTCAGCGGTAATATTGTAACAAGTGGTATAGTGAATTCTGTAAATACAAGAGTATCTTTTATTACTGCATCCGGGTATTCTGGATTCTATTGGCTTAATGCGGCAGGTGAGGGCATGTGGTATTGGGTTGATTTAAACGGACCTAAAAAAGGTCCGAACAGATTGGGTAGAGATATTTTTGCATTTGTTGCGCATTGGCGAGAAGTAAAACCAAAAATTCTACCTGCCGGAACCAATCTTATACGAGAAGATTTAAAAAAAAATTGTATTGATAAAGGTGAAAATTATTATAGTTATGCAGACGGAAGTTACTGTGCAGGTTTCATAATGTTAGACAGTTGGAAAATCGCTCCTGATTATCCTTGGTAATCTAAAGTTGGGTGAGTTTGGTAAGTAGGATAAGTACTTATCGGTAAAAACGACATTGCGATTGCCGTTTTTTATACCCCTCACCACTTGAGGGAACATTGTCATTCCGAATTTGTTTCGGAATCTTGCAGTCGATACATGTGAACAACTGTAGTAAGATGCTGAAATAAATTCAGCATGACGAAAAGCGGTTTGCTTTGTCAGGTTCAGGGTGACAAAGGTTGATGATATAAATTTTTTGACTTGATTGTTAAATTTTGGTTAAAAAAATCGGTTTTTCAAAAAATCGGATAAATAATATAAGTGTTAAGAGAAAAAAGAAAGGATGTGAGAATATGAAATTTTTAGTAAGAAAAACTCCCGACAACTTTATAAGGACGGTGAATGATGAAATCAGTTCTCTTTTGAACAGACATTTTGACAGCTATTTCCCCGAAGCTGCTTATTGGGCAGATGAAGACAAATTTTCCATACCTGTTGAAATAGCAGATAAAGGAAAAGATTATGAAGTAAAAGCCGAACTCCCCGGAGTTAAAAAAGAAGATATGGACATTGATATCGACAAAAATTACATAGTAATCAATGCGAAAAAAGAAGAAGAAATTCACGAAGAAGAAAAAAATTACAAAAAATCCGAATTTAAATACGGTGAATTTGCAAGAACGGTATATTTCCCCGAAGAAATTGATACGGAAAAAACCGAAGCAAAAGTTGAACACGGTATTTTGAAAATCCATGCTCCGAAACTTTATTCGGATAAAGATTCAAAGAAAAAATTGACAATTAAATAATTTGTGAGACAGAAATTCTTGTTATTCAGAGGGTAAAGCGGATTTGCGGACGGACGAAGCGAGTCTGTGTAGCGAGCAGATTGAGCATATTGTGACGAAGTCACAAATGCGAAACTCTGTGAGCGTGGAGCAAATCCGAGACAGCCCGTAGAATCTCAAAAATTTCTGTCTTTTATTTATTCATCTTATCAACGGTTTCTTTTACATACTGTTTTATTGAAGGGGTAATCAGCAAGTCGGGTTCCGACATTGCAAATCCGTCCAATATTGTTATACCGCGTTTCAAATTCCCGTTTTCTATATACAAAATCCCAAGCATAACTTTGTTTAGCGGATTGTCTGTTTTGCTGTACTGTTGTATTCTTGAAGGGATTTGACCGAGAGTTTTGTAGCATTTTGCCAAATCTTTGTAATACTGCAAATTCAGGCTATATTGTTTTATTGCGTCTTCATAAGGCTGTAATGCCAAATTCGGATAGCCTATTTCCATATAAGCATCACCGATATTTTTGTAATAAACTGATGTTGCCTGAGTGTTTGGATTAAGGCTGATTGCGATTTTAAATTCCTGTATTGCGGCATAATAGCAATGTTCTTTTAAATAATTTACTCCCAAATTGTTATGAAAATATGCATTTTTTGTCGCATCAATCACGAAAGTTTCGGGTTTTCGATATCCTGATGTGAGTAATCCGAAAAATATTAAAGATATTATAAAATACTTTTTCATACAAAATTTATAACTATTTTTTACATTAAATCAATTTGAAGATTTTCTTGCGCAAAGATAATGTTTTCGTCATTTTTGTAATATTCTTTGATTGCGTTTAATTTGTTGTCGTCATAGTTCGGGTCATAGTGGAAGAACACTAATTTTTCGGCATTTGCCTGTTTTTTGCATTCTACTGCCATTTCAAACGTGGAGTGTCCGTAACCCTGTTTCGGTACAAAAGTATCAAGATAATCTTCCGTAGTATATTGAGCATCATGGATTAACAGATTGCAATTTCTTGCAAATTTTGCCAATTTTTTATCTCCGCCTTCGTAGCTTTCCTTGTCGGTTGCATAAACCAAGACTTTATCTTTGTAAGTTATTTTGTAAATCAACACCCCTTCCTGCGGGTGTGCATAAGAGCGGTAGCAGGTAATTAGGACTTCATCACCTTCAATTTTTTCATCATCTTCGGTTTCAATACGTTTTACAATGGGTGATTCGCCGTTGCGAAGAACAATTCCTTCGGTTTCGTTCAAATCTCTGATGTTGAGGTTTCCTGCAATGTCGCCCAAATCGAGCGGGAAAGATTTTCCGAACAAAAGCTGAGCCAATTCGTCCGAAAGACTTTCGTTATAGTTTACGTTTCCGAAAACGTTTATGTTTGATGACGGAATGTGTAACGGTCTGAAAAACGTAAATCCCTGCAAATGATCCTGATGAATATGAGAGATTAAAACGGTAGCGTTTATGGGGGTTCTGTTTTTGGCAGATGCACCCGAGAGAATATGTTTTTTCAACAGTTCACTTCCGAGGCTGATTAAACCCGTTCCCGCATCAAGGATTATCAAATGTCCGTTGACGTTCACTTCTACGCAGGAGGTATTTCCGCCATATTGCAAAAAATCCTTGTCGGCAATCGGATAACTTCCTCTTACACCTCTGAATTTTACGTTAAATTCGCTCATTTTCATTTCCTCTTATTTTTTTATGGTTATTGCAGCGTTTCTGTCCTTGTCCTCACCTGTATAAACCGTTGGGGTGAAGGTCAACAGTTTCGCCAATTTTTGAACATCTTTCAACCCTGTTTCTTTTTCTTCAATGTTGAAGATTGTTTTTGTTCTGAAATTTGTTACGGTAATCATTCTGAAAGCGTTGGGATAACCCACGAGTGACGGACAGCTTACGTAAAGGACATTTCCCTGTTGAATGATTTTTCCGCCATGATAATGTCCCTGAAATACCGCAATCGGGTTTTTGTATTTTGCAAAAATTTCTTTTACTTTATCGGCATCCAAAAGCCTGTGATTTGGGCTGTTATAGGGTTCTACAACGGGAACGTGAAGAAATATGAGAACAACGTCTTTTTTGGAATTGCTTAATTCGTTGTCAAGCCATTTGAGTTGTTCTTCGCCTATTCTGCCGTTAGATGTCAGTCTGTCGCGGATTATTGAGTCCAAAACTATGACTTTGTAACCTTTTTGGGGAACGAAGGAATAGTATGTTTTGTCAAATTTGTAATTTTTGTTGTATTTGTTCACTAATTGCATGTAAACGCTCGGGTTTAAGTATCCTCCGTACATTGTGTCGTGGTTTCCGAAGGCAAAATACCATGGAACGTTGATTTTTTCGGTATGCGGTAAAAACGCGCTCAATTCTTTTTCAAAAGGTTTGTCGATTAAATCGCCCGTAAACATTACGAAAGAAACGTTCGGGGTTTGATTAATCTGTTCGATTGCGTCGTCCAAAAGTTTTGGCGATTCTGCGGTCATTTTATAAGTAGTGTTGGTTTGTCCCGTAAAAAAATGAACGTCACTGACTTGAGCAAATTTAAGGCTTGCCGTTCCGCAATAGGATTGGAGTCCCATAAACATTGCGCCCGCAAGCAATATTGATATTGACCAATTTTTTATAACTGACATAAATGATTCCTTTTTTTTGTGCTTTTTCTTCATTTTTTATCCAACATCATTTTAATGCTATTGTACGTTGAAATTAATTGTTTGTCGTCATCAGAGAGTATGATTGCTTTGTCAAGGTTTAAAAGTGCGTTTTTGTAATCGTTTTGCGCGTAATCGCAAAGCCCTATGTATTTGTAAACCTCTGATGTTTGAACATTTCGAGATAAGATATTGAGTTTTTCTCTTGAAAGGTCATAATTCCCTTTATAATAAAGTATTATTGCCTCCAAAAGAAGATATGAAATATTTTCATCAATGTTTATTGCTTTTTGAATATCTTCTTCCGCTTCAATAATGTAGTTAAGGTTCAAATTTGCCTGCGCTCTCAGAGCAAATGCAATATCGGAATTTTTGTTGTAAGTCAGATATTTGTCAAGTGTTTCTATCGCGTTTTGAAATTGATTGGTTGAAATATAACTCTGTGCAAGCCCGAGATAACTCTGTGAGTAGTTGGGTTTGAGTTCTATTGCTTTTTGGTAATATGTGATTGCATTTTGAAAATCGTTGTTTTCTCTGTAATATTGCGCCAAAAAGTAATTTGCCCAAAAATCGTTTGGTGTTGACATCAGAGTTTGGAGTTCACCGGTTCTGTTTCCCGCTTTTCTGTACGTGTATGCCTGATTAATATTTTGGTTTGTGGTTGTCAGATATGATTGAATTGTCGGGTTTGTTATTCTGAGTAATGTATTTTTGAGTTCTGCGACATCTGTATTGTTCGGTTCAATTTGCAAAATTTTATCTATGTAATTTTTGGCATCATCATATTTACCGTAAATACAGTAGTTTGTGGCAATATCAAGGTAATCCTCGGTCATTTCGTTTGCGCAAACCGACAGGCAGGGAAATATTAAACATAGCAAAATTAATTTTTTCATGACTTTATTATAACATAATTCAAATATATGATGATATAAACCTTCAAATATATTATCTTTGTAGTTATGGAAAATATCAAAAAGCATATAAATCCGTTTGGCATGATAAATAAGAATGTCGCAAAGGATCCGATGACACCGAAGTATGTCAAACCTGACGGTACAAAGGTTATTGAGCAGGAGTCCCCTTTGGGCAGGGTTATTTATGAGATTTCACCCGATTGTACGGTTATTTGTATGACTTATGATAAGTCCGACAGGTTAATTTTGGATTGGATAAGGCGTAGAAACCTTGAGATAGGTCATACTTATGATGAGTTTGGGAAGATGATTACGGAGTTTAATTCTCTTTATGATGAACATAATGTTTTGGCAAAAAAGACCGAAATAAGTTATGAGTATTATGATGAGGGCGGAAAGTCGAGAGAGTTAATTGTAGTTTTGCCGGGTGAGATAAAGACCGAGGTAAAATATGATAAGTCGGGCAAACAGATTGAAAAGATTGAGTATAGGGGTTCCGTCAAGACTTGGTTTGATGAAAATAATGTACCGATAAAAAGAGAAATTGACCGCGGTTCGGGCGGAGTGATTACGGAAGATTTGAGGAAAAATTTTTCCTAAGAAGTTAAACGGCTAAGAAGCTGAGAAGTTATGTTCACCAATCTCCACTAATCAGTTGAGAATTCAAAAAATCGTATTGCCAAGTGAAAATTTATCTGATATAATCAAAGAAAAAAGGCGGGTGAAATGAAAAAGACTATTTTATTATTATCGGTTATGTTATTGTCGGGTATTACAGCCAATGCTGTTAATTGGCAGCCTGTTAACACTAACAGCCCAAATCTTGAAATGTATTTTGACATAGATTCTTTGAGATGGGCATCTGACAATGAATATCTTTATGCAATCAGATACAAATCAGGTGATGAATCCGAAAAACTTGCATACATCAAAACTAACAGAGATACAAACTACTCAGGTATAATTTATATTAATGATTTTGATTTGGTAAAATATCAGCCGAATTACGTTTTTGATAATCCGCACGTATTTATGAAACCCGTAAAAGAAAGCTCTATCTTGAGATATTCTAATCAATACGTGGCTGCAATCGCGGACGACAAAACTCTTGTTTACAATTATGGCGGTGATGAAGTTTCTGCAGTCGGAAGAGCTGTTTTGAGAGAAGATATTCCGATAGCTCACAAAATTGACTCAACGGTTACAAACGAAGCTGTTCAGGCTTATATTGCAAAAATTTCCAAACTTCTCCAACAAAATTGGGTTCCGCCAAAAACAGGCTATGGCTCAAGAATGATTGTTGACGTTACAATCGGGCATGACGGAAGTTTGTTGAAATATAAAGTTACAGAATCATCAGGTGATGAAGAAACCGACAGATCTATTGTAAGTGCGCTTGAAAGAACAGTTCCGTATCCGAAATTACCGGGATTGGCATCAAATATTTATTCAATGGATTTTAGGTTTGTGTTTGACCACGACAGATTTACGAAATCAGTTATTTATTAAGCAAAAAAAAAGAACCCTTAAACGGGTTCTTTTTTTTAATTGGTTTAAACAGCTTTTTGAACTTTTCCTGCTCTCAAACAAGAAGTGCATACTCTAATTCTTTTAACCGTTCCGTTGATGTTAACTTTAACAGATTGAAGGTTGGGTTCTTGAGTATGAACAATTTGTTTATGCGAGAAAGTCAATTTTGCTGCTTTAATCGGTTCTTTACCGCAAATTTCACATTTTTTAGCCATAATTATTCCTTTTCCGTTAGTGTATCTTAATAATATATTAAAAATCTTAAAAATCAAGTTGCATGTTAAAATTTATAAAGGGTGTTATATATCAGTAATATAAAAATCGTGAGCAAGTTAGTTTACAAGTTGTTTAAAAGTTTCTGATAATTTGACTGCCTCCAAAATTCGCCATAACATAGTCAGTTTCAAATCAATTTTTAAGTTTTTAATTGCAATCCGTTGCGAAAAGCACTTTGACACTTATCATTGTTATTACGACTTATATACCATAAAAGTAAATAACGATTTATTAAAATGTTATATAAATGCATAAAATGTTGCTGCAAATTATGCATGTTGGTTACAACCTAATAATTGGAAAATTCCTAAGGATTATCCGTTAAAATTCTAATATTTTCTGTTCAAGTCGTTATAGTGTCCGAAACCCAAGACATCTTTAAAAACTTTCAATACGGCATAAGCCCCGAGTCCTATTGCCGAACCTTTACCTACCCAATTTTTACCGAATACCGCACCAAGTCCTAAACCAAACGGAACTACGTCATTCACAAGCATTTGACCTACACCGCGGAAATATCCGATTGCACTGTTGAAAAAGTGACGAATATTACTGTCCATCTCGACTTTATTTACAAAATCCTTTGCAGATGCAGTTGTAGTACTCGGACTTGATAAATATTGAGTATTACTGTAAGTGTCCATACAAGCATCGGCATCTTTTCTTTTTGAATAAGAATCAGATTGCAATTTGCCGATAATATGGGCATCATAAGCTACAATACCAAGTGCCGCAATACCCGTACCTTTCGTCAAATATTTTACAATATTTCCTTTATTGAATACACTGCCTATACTCATTGCTGTTTACCTGCCGTTTGAGTTGATTCCTGTTTAGTCTCGGTCTTTTTGGTTTCTTTTACTTCAAATTCTTTTTCAACCTTTTGTCCCGACATCTTTAACAGAATTTCGCTTGCCTGAAGTGCATCTTGTCCGTATCCTGATGCGGAATTTTGGATTTGCTGTAAAAGATTTACCGTAAAATCATCACCCGTTGCAATTCTTGAATTTAATGCGCTCATTGCCAACACTCTGACGGGAGTGGAAGGATCTTGAAGCATTTTGTTTACAAGAGCGTTCAATGCTTTGTCATCTTTTCTTGAATGGTCTTCGTCCAAACGTGCTATAACTTCTTTTGCACCCATAAGACGCACTTCTTTATCTTGACTGTTCAAATAATTCTCAAGATTTTTTATATATTCATCAGTAAGTTGAACAATTTCACGTTTTTCCGTTTTTTTATCCGTTTTGGTATCGGTTGTTGAAGAAGCCGAGCTTGCCGTGAGGGCATTTCCCAAACCGTTTTGATTAAATGCGTTTTGTGTTCCTTGACCGTTTTGTCCCCAATTATTTGTATAATAATTTGACGGATAACAACCGCCGTTGGGTGCATAATTCGGAGCATTTACGTTATAAACGGGAGCCGTTGCTCCGGGAGGAGTGACGGAAGGATTAAAAATTTGAATATTTACACCCGAATAATTCGGAACCTGAACATTCTGTCCTTGAGAATACTGCTGCGCATATTGCGGTTGAACCTGCTGAGCCTGTTGAGGCTGAATTGCCTGAACCTGTTGTTGTACCGGCTGGCAATAACAAGCCGATGGCTGAACCGTCTGTGGATTTTGTGCTATATTTTGCTGTCCTACCGCACTTTGCATTAAACTACCCTTTACTACTTACCTTAATAAAGTATTTTAATTAAAAATTATTGCCTTATCTTTAAGAAATGTTACGTAATTTTTTAAAAGTTTCCAAAAGGTTTATAATTAATTATATGAGTTATGAAGAAAATTATTTGTCAAAGCGTCCTCAATCTCTTTGTAAAATGTGCGGAAAATGTTGTCGTGTATCAACGACTTCAACACCTTACGAAAAATTAAAACAAATGGCTGAAGAAGGTGATGAAGGTGCAAAGGATTTTTTGTCGATTTTTGTGCCTTATGAAAGCATTGAGGCTGCGCGTAAAGTCGGCAAAGATACGGTTGACAATATCTTAGAAAGACTTCGTGCTGACGGAAAATTAAACGAAAACGAAATAACTTTTTACCGTTGCAAATACTTACAGCCTGACAATTTATGTTCAAATTACGAAAATCGACCTGCGCTTTGCATACATTTTCCGTCCACTCCCTGGGCAATTACTCCTCCTAATTGCGGATTTGACGGCTGGTTGTTTTGGAAACGGGAAGAAATTAAACAAAAAGTAAGACGTGAAAAAGAAGAACTTTTGGAACTTAAACTGTTGAAAAAGCGTACAAAAGACGAAGAAACCCTGAAAAAAATTGAACTTGTCGAACAAAAAATTCAACGAAATATAGATATGTACAAAAAATACGGTTCAAATGACTGGTAAAGATATAAGGATTCGTACAAATTATAAATTGTATTCCAAAATTTCATCAATGATGAGGTTTTTTCGTATTAAAGTGTTTTACGCAGAAGTTTTGAGAAATAATGTAACATGAAATATTACCGGCAGGAGAAAATTTCAATGCGCACAACAAAACTTAAACAGCTAAACCTCTAATCATAACTCTATTTATCTAAAACTCAGCTGTTTTCTACTTCTTAGTGTTTTAGTTTCATTATTTCAATTTTGCATCAATCGCGGAAAGAACTTTTTCGACCGTTGCTTCTTTGATTACTTCGTCATCAACTTTTACATAAGGAGCTTTGGAAAATTCCCAGTCAATAGAACACAAACCCAAGCAGGGAACACCTGATACTTCGACCTTGTCACCGTATTTTTTTGGAACGGAATCAATAAGTTCCTGCAAGTTTGATGAACCCATTACGAAACATGTTGTTCCTAAACATACTTTAACACTAATCTTTTTTTCCATTTTGTTTTCCTCATTACATGTACTGTATACTTACTTGTTTAAAATATTTGTCTTGAAGGACTTTTCCCATTTTTTTGATAATATTTTTTCTTATCTCAATTTCTATGGGCAAAGCCGGATCGTAGTGAGCCTGATTTAATTTTGCTCCGACCATGAACAAAATTCTGTCACTATCCAATAAAAATTTTACCAGTTTCCCCGCCGCGTTGTCAATATCGTATGTTCCGCTTTCAAGATATTCCATGGTTTTGGTTAAGGTCAAAATCCCCTCCGTTACAAGGTCAACCCCTTCCATAAACGAACAGGCGGGAAGTTTTCCGATACTTATTGTAGTATCCATTGTGATAGGTCGGTTTAATTCTCTTGAAATCAAATTTGCAGTTGTACCGCCCGCAATGGCTTTTTTACCCTTAAATGCATCAAACATTTTTGCATACTCCGCATCTTTTTGCTGATGATACGGAGGACCCGTAAATACCATTGATTCTCTTGGTTCTCTAAAATACAAAACACATGCCGAAATATCGTCTTTTGCAAGTCGATCTGTTTCGATATTTCGAGCCTGATTTACTATATATTGTGACAATTCGGTACTTGAAATATCGGGAGTTTCTTTCAGTTTGTCCTGCAAAAGCACTACCAAACCCTCACGGCGCAATCCTAATTTTAACCTTCCACCGCCAAGACCCGCTTGAGTTACCCCATCGGAGCAGAAAATCAATCTGTCGCCCAGTTTAAGTTTGATTTTGTAAACTTTCAGACATCTGTTTTTAAAAGTCTTGGAAGGAATTGATTCATATTCGGGTTTCATAACTTCGTTATCTCTGAGCCAAATAAATTCGGGATTTCCTTCTTCTACGATTTTGGCATTTCCTTCGTCATCAACTTCTATTGCCGAAAATGTCGAATAACTTATTCTTCTGACTTTGCAGACGGGAAGTGAGTTCATAATAATTTCCGCAGCTTTGCTTATGGGAATTTGATCTCCTTCAATAAATTTTAAAAGCATTGTTGCGGTCATGCATGAAAGTATGTTTGCCTTGATTCCGCTTCCCAACCCGTCCGAAAGAACCGCAATAAGTTTTGCCTCGTCCGGATATCTTTTGGAAACAAAATAATCCCCGAAGGCATTTTGGTTATATTTTTTTGTTTGGTTACAGTCAATGTCTATAAACATAGTCAGCAGGTGAGAGGTGAGATGTGAGAAGTCCAGGTTGCGTTAACATAAACTTTCATTTTTCGAGCGCAGCGAGCTTAATGAACTTTTCACTTTTCACTTTTCCTCCTCTTTATCCTCGTAATCTTCCGCGATTGAACTCAAGAGAGTTTCGGTTTCAACCATGTGTTCGCCCAAAAGGCAGGCGATTTCTTGAACGATTGAAATATTTTTTGTAATAACTTCATGCGCTTTTTGAGAGATTTTATCTCTGTTTGTTTCGGCAGAAGTTACGTCAGTAATGATTGCACCTACTATTTCGTTTTCTTCGATTGTGAAAGCCGAAATGTTATAAAGTCTGTTTTTGACGTGATAACGTTCTTTTTGCAAATCTTTTCCCGTTTTTAAAATCGTTCTGAAAATATCCGCAAAATCGACAATTCTGTCGATTGCCGCACCCGTCAACCCGTCAGGACGAGCTTTGAACACTTCGTACATATCACCCGTAAACATTTTCATAAAGCTGTCGTTTGCTTCCAAAATGTTCATATTATTGTCAACCATTACGACTGCGGCAGGCATGCATCTGAACATTGCTGCAGCTTTTCTTACCGCAATTTTTCTCATATATGATACGCACATTGAAGTTTCCGCATCACCGTCCAAGAGGGCTTTTGCCAAATCTCGGCAGGTTGCGTAACCGCAGCCGCCGCAGTTGAGCTCGTCATCAACCGAGTGTTTGCCTATGCGTTTTAGTGTGTTTAAGATATCTTCAATAGGATAGTCCGAATTGACGACTTTTCGCGGTACAATTTCATAATTTACAACGGTTTTTGGAGTTTTCGGAATATTTTCTCTGACTTTCAGTTTTGTCAAAACGTCCGATACCATGCTTATGCTTGCTTTTTCGGTAGAAATACAAGGACCTCCGAAACAACCTCCTTCGCAGGAAAGTGCCTCAACAAAAATTGTTTTGTCCACTTTGTCGGGGTCAAGGTTGTTCAATGCGCGGTGAAAATTATTCAAACCGCAGACATCCATAAGCTGAACTTCATTTTTAACCCCTATTTTACGGATAGTTTCGTTCATACCGCCGTCAATCGGGTACAAAGAGCCTTCGCAGGCGGATTCGGGAACGAATTGAAAATCGTTTTCGGAATAAAATTCCGCCAAATCAAGATTTTCATCATGAATCCAAACTTTTAATTCTTCAAATGTCAATGCCGCATCAATCAAATCCGAATATTTTGCCTCGTTTTTCTTGCCGATACAAGGTCCTATGAATACGACGGAGATATCTTCACCAAATGTTTCTTTGAGAATTTTTGCGTGTGTCATTGCGGGAGAACCGATTGGAGTAATGCATTTTGCAAATTGCGGTTCATAAAGTTTTATGTATTCAACAATTACGGGACACGCGCTTGAGATGTAAAGTCCTTTTTCACTTTCATTGAGGATTTGTGCGGTTTTTATTGACACTTCCTGCGCGCCGAGAGCGGTTTCGGATACGTCTTTAAACCCTAATTTTTTTAGTATTGCAATAATTTTCGGAGCGGAATTGTCAAAAACCCCTCTCCAAGACGGTGCTAAAGATACGTAGACATTTTTTTGCGCAAGGATAAGATTTTTAACTTTGTCAATATCACTTCTCACACGCTTTGCGTTAGACGGGCATGTTTTGACGCAATTTCCGCAGGCAACGCATTTGTCGGGGATAACAGAAGCGTGTCCGTTTTCGATTTTGATTGCTTTAACGGGACATTCCCTGATGCATTTATAACAGTCGTGACATTCGTTTACCAACGTGTAGACGGGATACTGATTATTCATTTTTAACTCCTAAACACTATTTTACCAAAAGCTGCGAAAGAATTTGTTCAAGTTTTTCTTCCGTAACTTCCGTATATTCAACACCGTTAATAATTATATTCGGACCTGATGCACATTTGTTTTCGCACCTGTTGCCCGCCAAATCAATCTCGGCATTGAGATTATTTTTATTAATAAAATCCTCTATGAAAGCTAAGTTTTGCTGATTTCCTCTCGCAAAACACGAACTTCCCATACAAACGGTTATACTAATCTTATCCATAACTAAATTGTAACACGAGGATTTTGGATTTCAAGGTTTTTATAATTAACCTTCCATAAGATCATCAAAATTTAATTTATGATTTCTTGCATAATCAATAAATTCTTTTTCTTTCTTTGATACCCTTATTCTTAATTCTAAAACGTTGTCACTCTTAGGTTTTCGTCCTGCACCTTCGCGTTTGCCACCCCATTTTGCTATAGTTTTTGCAACTTCATTGTTAATATTTTTTTGTCTTTCTTCAGAAAGAGCATTAATCAAATCATCATTTGTTACTATTTTATTCATTGGCTATACTCCTTTTATATTTTTGTATTTTGTACCTAATATTTCAAACGCTTTTATTGCACCCAAAATTTTATCTTGGCTGTCATTATCAAGCTCATAAAACTGTTCTATTGCTTCCGGTGTATATTCAGCCGTAAATATTTTTTGTTCCATACTCTTATTATACATGATTTTGTCCCAAAAATCAAGATGCAAAATTAATTATTTTTTTCTTCAAATTCCAAAATAATATTGTTCAAAATGTTAATTTGATTTTTCGTTAATTTGCTGAGGTCAAGTTTTTGTTTATTATCAAGTCCTAATAAGTAGTCAGTTGAAACATGAAAAGAATATGAAAGTTTTATTAACATATCAAGTGAGGGATATCTTAATGATGATTCGTATGAACTGATTAATGCTCTTGTAACAGATAATCTTTCTGCGAGTTGAATTTGTGATAATCCTTTTTGTTTTCTTAAATATTTTAACCTTTTTCCAAATTCAATCATAGTTTACCTCCTGTCAACTAACAGTTATAATCATTGCTTCAATCAGTAAACTTTTGGTATCATTTAAGTAACTATTAGTTGACAAAATGGAAACAATGAGTTATCATAAAAATAAAATGGAGGATAGATATATGAAAAATTTTGGTTTCACCCTTGCCGAAGTCTTAATCACCCTCGGTGTTATTGGTGTTGTTGCGGCAATGACGATGCCTGTGCTGTTACAGAATTACAGAAATCATGTTGTTGAAACAAGACTTAAAAAGTTTTATTCTGTATTTAATCAAGCTATACAATCTTCAATAGCCGATAATGGTGATTTTACGGAGTGGGATTATTTTGACAAGCGTGATGAAGAAGCGATTGAACTGGCATTTGACAAGTATCTGAGACCTTACTTGAAAATCACTGATACAAAAAAGATACCCGATAAAGGATTGATTGTTTATTACTTGTCTGACGGTAGTGCATTTGCTTATTCTGTTTCACACAATCGTGATATAATGTTTTTCCCGAATGCTTCGGATAAAAATTTGCAAAATTTTTCAAACTCGGATATGGGAGTTTCTGTGTTTAAATTTTGCTTTATGCCAAATGACAGACATGAAACCTGGAAATATCACTATAAAAAGGGACTCGAACCGTTATTATATGATTGGGACGGAGATGAAAACACGTTATATAGCGGAAAGGACTTCTCCTGTCGTGACGGAAGTGTTGCTCACGTTTATTGTACGGCGATAATTCAACACAACGGCTGGAAAATACCTAAAGATTATCCCAAAAAAGTTAAACTCTGATTTTACAAAAAGTAAGTAGGTCGGCATTGCTATGCCGACAATACAAAACGGCATTGAGATTATCTGCCGTTTTTTTGATACCCCTCACCCGAATTTGTTACGTCATTATGTGCTTGTTACGTCATTCCGAACTCGATTAGAAATCTATTAATGTTAATTAAACTGACAGATACTGAAAGTATGACGGTTTAGTTGCGCTTTGCGCTTCAATACCAATTCAACCGACCAAATCTGATTCATGTTAAACAGGGTAGTTACAAAAAATAAAAGTTGTGATAGAATATTTTTAAGAGGAAAGAAACATGAATAAAATAAAAAGTCTTATATTAATTTTGGCAGTTGTTACGGGATTGAACGTTTTTGCATCAACGCGCGTTGTTCCGTCAAGTTCGGTTGTTCTCAATTCAAACGGCATGACTCAAAGGCTTGCTCCCCAAAAAACATACACCCAGGTCAGTCCGTTGGATTTGGTTGCAAGACCGAATTTTTATCTTAACAAAACCGTAAAAATCAGAGCAAAATTCGACAAATTTTCTACGCTCGGGCTTGATTACAAACCCGCAATGAAAAGTTCCGAAAAATATATTTCCTTCTTAATCCAAAGACCCGACATTACGGATCACAATATTCCTTTGTCGGAATTGAAAATATTTTTGGACAGAACTGAAGCGGAAAAATATATTGACCTGAATTCGGGCGATATCGTTGAATTTTCGGGCAGAGTATTTTCAACGGCTCTCGGTGATCCGTGGCTTGAAGTAAATACTTTTACCGTTATAAGTTCAAAACCTAAAACCGAAAACAATTAAAATTTTTTGGAGTTGAGAGATGAAAGATGTATTTTTGACAATTCACGGGCATTTTTACCAACCCCCGAGAGAAAATCCTTGGCTGGAAGCAATAGAACTGCAAGACAGCGCACTTCCTTTTCACGATTGGAACGAAAGAATTAACAAGGAATGCTACAACCCTAATTCGGTGTCAAAAATTGTCGACAGCCGTAATCGTATTCTTGATGTCGTCAACAACTACGAATACATGAGTTTTAATTTCGGCCCGACACTTTTGTCTTGGCTTGAACATTTTGCTCCGCTTACTTACGAAAGAATTATAAAAGCCGATATTGAAAGCATTTCCGAGCATTCGGGACACGGAAACGCAATGGCACAGGTTTACAACCACATAATCATGCCTCTTGCAAACGAACAGGATAAACGTACTCAAATTCAATGGGGAATTAGAGATTTTGAATACCGATTTGGTCGAAAACCCGAGGGCATGTGGCTTGCGGAAACTGCGGTTGATGACGATACTTTGAGAATTTTGGAAGAAAACGGCATAAAATTTACCGTACTTTCTCCTTATCAGGCGGATAAATTTAAAAATAAAAACGATAAAGAATGGACGGACGTAAGCTGGGGAAACATTGACCCTGCGCGTTCTTACAGATATTATATAAAATCCGCCCCCGGAAAATTTATTGATTTGTTCTTTTATGACGGTGCAATTTCCCGCTCCGTTGCGTTTGATGAACTTTTGAAGGACGGAAACAAGTTTATAAAACGCTTGAAAGAAGGGGTTTCCGATTGCAGAGATTATCCTCAGCTTATAAATATCGCAACAGACGGCGAAAGCTACGGACATCATACAAAATTCGGTGATATGGCTTTGTCTTATGTGTTAAAAATTCGTGCAAAAGACGAAGGTTTTATTATAACTAATTATGCGGAATATCTTGACAAATACCGCAGTGATTGCGAAGTTGAGATTAAACAGGCATCAAGCTGGAGTTGTTTCCACGGTGTCGGCAGATGGAAAGAGGATTGCGGCTGCTCAACGGGCGGACACCCGGGCTGGAATCAAAAATGGCGCAAACCTTTGAGAAATGCGCTTGATTATCTCAGGGACGAACTTGTTCCGATATTTGAAAAAGAGGGCGCAAAATATTTTAATGATGATGTTTGGGACGTCAGAAACAAATATATTGACGTAATTTTAGACAGAAGCGAAATGAACGTAAAACGTTTTTGGCAGGAAAATTTTAAACCCGATTTGTCTGATGAAGAAAAAGTTCGCGCTATGCAACTTTTGGAAATTCAGCGTCAAAATCTTTTGATGTACACAAGCTGCGGTTGGTTTTTCTCGGAGATTTCGGGGATTGAAACCGTTCAAATTATGAAATATGCTGCGCGTTCAATGCAGTTGGCGACTAAATTTACCGACAAAAATTTGGAAGAAAATTTCTTAAATATTTTGTCCGAAGCAAAAAGTAATTTGGTTGAATACGGTACGGGCAAAGATATTTACGAACGCTTTGTAAAACCGTCCGTCATTACTCCGAAACAGATTGCGAGCCTTTGGGCTTTGTCGTCTTTGTATCAGGATTTTGATGATGAAGAAAGCGTATATTGCTACAATATTACAAGAAAAGCGTATAAACGTGTTCACAAAGGGGCTTCGACCTTTGTTATCGGTAATATTGAGATTAAATCAAAAATTACAATGCAAAAATCAAACCTTATTTTTGCGCTGATGCAGTATTCGGGTGGTGATTTTCACTGTGCAATAAAAGAATACTCTGATGATAACGAGTTTAACAATATAAAAAATAATTTGATAAAATCATTCCTGTCAAATCCGCTTACAGAGATAATTCGCGCACTTGACGAATGTTTCGGCAAAGAATATTTTACGCTTAAAGATATATTTATTGAGGAAAGACGAAAGATTTTGCAAATCCTTTTGCGCGGTAAACTTGAAAGATTTGCTCAAATTTATCAGGATATGTATGACGAGGGTAAAGGCTCAATTTATCATTTGCAGGGTTTGGGGTTGAATATTCCCGATGAATTTAAGATTTCCGCAACTTATGCTTTGAGCAAAAAATTTAATGACCTTGTTGTTCATTCTGACGGATTTTTGGAAGAAGATGTAATTCAACAGGCAAAAGATATAAATTTTGAGGCAAAAAGAATTGGTATTAAATTGGATAAACAAAAGTCCAATGAGATTTATGCACGAAAAATTTTGCAAAATATTAACCGACTTGTTCACAGTTTTGAAATTCAGCAGGCAGATGTTGTTTTGGAATTGTTTGAAAATATTGAACAGCTTGAACTTGAAATTGATATTGCCGAAGCACAAAATGTTTATTTCGGAAAAATTTATCACAGAATAGGTGATATTTTGGAAGCAGATATGAAACGTCCTTCTAACCGAAAATTTGTTGAAATGCTTTTGTCGATAGGAGAAAAACTTAATATTAATACCGAATTTTACAGACGAAAAGCTGATAAAGTTCTTTTGAGCTGAGAGATAAACAGAAGAATAGTTATTTTCGGTGAACATAGCTCGCCGAAACAGTCATGCTGTCGGAATGGCGAGAACTTTTTCCTCGCCCCAACGGGGAGCGACCTGCGAGTGGAGTGCGATACCCCTCTCCCCTTGCGGGAGAGGGAAATTTTTCAATGCGAAAACGAAGTTTGAGCATTAGAAAAATGGGTGAGGGGTTCAACCCGCCG
>CADBNI010000047.1 GCA_902795965.1 uncultured bacterium | reverse complement strand
TAACCGTTTAATCACCACTAAACTCAGTGCTACGCACGTAGATATATTAAGTCTAAACAATAATTGTCAAACATAGCATAAAAAGCGAGCAAACTCACTATACGTCATTCTGAACTTGTTTCAGAATCTAAAATCTTTACCGTTCAAACAATGCTCGCTCTGTTGTTGTTTCGTTAAGTGGTGATTATAAGAAGTATCATGCAAATAGTTATTATTCACAGTGTAAAATTTGAAAAAGATTATAAAAATAAAGAGTTTCAACACCAGAATAACATAATAATATCTTAAACATTGGATATTAACTGTTCAATATATTCAAAAATTCCTTCGTTATATCTGTTATCCGTTGCACTGAAGGGCAAAACAACCCCGCCTAATTGCTTTTCAATGTTTTTTATAACATTAAGGGTTTTGGATTTTGGTACGTAATCCATTTTTGTAACAACGGTGAAAATCGGGAGTTTGTAGGCTTGAACCCATTCGCGCATCTGAAAATCGTTTTTTTGAATATCGTGCCTTCCGTCAATGAGTTGCACAAGCGAACAAATTTGAGAACGTTTCAAAAGATATTCTTCCAAATATTTTTGCCACCTGTTTTGAGCTTCTTTGGAAACTTTTGCGTAACCGTATCCCGGTAAATCCGCAAGCATAAATTTTTCGGAAAACTCAAAAAAGTTTATAAGCCTTGTTTTTCCTGGGGTGTTAGATGTTTTGGCAAGTTTTTTGTTGTTTGCAAGCCCGTTAATAAATGAGGATTTTCCGACATTTGAACGTCCCAAAAGCGGAAATTCCGGCAGTGTATAATCGGGACACTGCGATAATTTTTCCGCGCTGATTAAAAATTTTGCCTGCATAAATTTTGCCATAAAAATATCATAACATAATCTGATAAAATATACAAAAGAAATCGACACCATCAGGTGTCGATTTCCCACAGACTAAGAATTTTTTTGACTATTCATGACA
The DNA here is from genome assembly GCA_902795965.1 of uncultured bacterium. Lineage (GTDB taxonomy): Bacteria > Cyanobacteriota > Vampirovibrionia > Gastranaerophilales > Gastranaerophilaceae > Stercorousia. Next base: position 3,137 of record CADBNI010000047.1, on the reverse strand, counting down.
GCCAAAGGCAATAGTAATGTGTTCTCTCGGGTTTACAGCAGATATTTTATATCCGCGAGGATCAACAAGGTAAGCAAATTCGTCGCCCGTAGTTTGGAATAAGCCCATTGTACCTGACAATGCCGTTCTTGTAATATCAACGGGAGCTTTAACAGTTTCCCACAAGCCGTCACCAAGGTTACGTGCAGCAGCACCAAACTGACCTTGGAATACGTGACCCAACATATAACCTGCATCATTGGATACGTTTTCTACGGCATTACCGAGGTTTGTAACCGCACCGCCGACCGTTCTGCCGGCTACACCGACAAGTGAACCTGCCAATGTGAAAGGCATTTCAACCAATCTTGCAACAGGGTTAACCTGTTTTGATTTGTTAACCTGTGCCTGCAAAATCTGTTTCGGAAGGTTTGCTTTTTTACAACCGCCGTCAGAAATTGATGTGAATGACAGTTTCAAAGCACCTTTATCACAGCCCGAAGGTCTGATAACTTCTACAACCTGACCCGTTACGGTTGAACCGCAAGGATATGTAACACCGTTGATTGTTATATCTTCAAGTGTATTGGCTCTGAAATACTGACCTACGTGAGATGATTTTGCGGTCAACTGGTCAATCATTTTTACTTTTAATGTAGGAATTTTAACGATTTCTTCGTTTTCTACGAAAGCGTTTTTGTTAACGGGGCATGCAGGGCAAATATTATTTGCCGTTTTCGGGTTTGTATCGTAACCCAAAGCTACACGAACCGTTTGCATCATAGATGCTATTTCCGCACGAGATGCTTCTTTGTTAGGCATAATCATATTCGGATTAGGCATATCTTTTAAAGCACCGTTTTCAAGTGATTTTGCAACGGGGATTCTTGCCCAAGAAGGAACGGAAGCACCGTCGGAATAGTGACTCAAAATTTCATCAGCCTTGCATTGGTCGATATCGCAGGTCATGCCTTTTGCGATTGAAGACAATGCTTCAACCCTTGTAACAGGGTGATTAGGCTTAAAGTTTCCGTCGGGATAACCTTTCAAAAGGTTTTCGTCAACCGCTTTTGCGATAGAACGGTTTGCCCAGTTACTCATCGGAACGTCTTTAAACATACCGGAACGAGGCATATCGCACTGATCTAAGTTAAAGCCTTTAACAAGAATTGTTGCAAATTCGGCACGTGAAATATGTCTGTTTGGTTTGAAGTAACCGTCAGGATAGCCGACAACAACGTCATTTATCGCCAATTTGTCAATGTCGCATGCTGCCCAAAATCCGTTCGGTACGTCGGGAAATTGGCAGCCGCCCAAATTTGCTGCAGCACCGGTTGTCTGCATTGTTTGGTTAGGAATTTCGTAAGGTACAAAAGATTTTCTCATGGCATCAATAGAGTTTGAAGATTGAATGTCAATCGGGCAGTTGTTGCCGTCCATCAATTTTTCGTTTCTGTCAATGGGGATACCGTTGTATCTTGTCGGATCTTCGTTAAGGCAGGGCAGTTGAGATGCCGCACCAGTAATGTTTCCTTGTGAAGATACGGTTGTACCGTTAATGTTTGAAGAAAGTACTCTCGGTGTACCTGCAAGCGGTGCATCAGTCGAGAAAATCGAGTTTGCGGGTTGTCCTACATAGTTGTTTGTACCGTAAATTGCGTTCGGATAACCGTAAACCTGTTTCATGTCTTTTCTGTCAGGTTTACCTGTTTGCGGACAAACTGCACATGCCGGTTCTGCGGGTTTGTCACAACTGATTTCGTCAGGACAACCGCAATCATCTTTCGGTTTTTCACACGGATCGCATTTTGGTTCTGCCTTTTTGCAATCGCAGTTCGGCAATAATTTTTTGCATTTTGAACATTTGTTCGGTTTAGCCGTTTCACACGGACATGCGGGGCCTGTAACAACAGGTAACGCTTCAGCACAGGGTGCCGCTTTTTCCTGTGTTGAGCACGGGCAAGCAGCCATTGCCTGATTCAAGGAACACGTTGCTATTCCAACGGCAATCGCAGCTGCCACGGTAAGTTTTTTAACAGTCATTTTTACCTCCTTGCGGGGTTTTTTTCTAAAAACCTCAAAAAACATCTTAAAAAACTGATACTAAATTATGTACTTTATTCTTCTTCGGAAACATTACCGTAAGAGGTTATTCTGTAAGGCTATTTGTTTTGGAGGTGAAAAGTGAGTGAAGTGAGTGAAGTTGTATCAAAAGTTATATTTGTAAATTTTTATATTCTTCTGTTAAACACTATACTCACTTTACTCACACTACTCACTTTACTCACACTACTCACTTTATTCGCTTCACTCACTTTTGTAAAGTTTTGTTAACCAAAATCGTAAAAAATTAAAGAATTATCCTCTGACTGCCGATAAATATCATGTGAGTAAATGACGGAGAATCGGAAATGAACAAAATTAACAACAACAATTTAGAAGCATTGAAAGTATATTACGGCGCGGCTCAAGCTAAAAAACCCGAAAAAGAAGAAAAGCGTGAAGAAGTTAAAAAAGCCGAAGAATTTCAGCCGAAACAGGTAGAAGCAAGCGCATTGGATGCTGCTGCAGCACAAATTTGGGGTGCGCAGTTGTCGAAAATTGATGTATCCGATGAAGCAACCAAAAAAAGAATTGCCGAAGCATTCGCAAATGCTCCGTTTATGAAAGCATTAAACGAAATGCAAGACATTGAAGAAGATTTTGATTTTGTAAAATTTGCACAGGCAAATATTACTGGTGTAAACCACGCAAAATTGGCAAAATATCTTGCAAAACCTTTGAGCGCGGAAACCGCACAAGGTACACAAGCCTTTATTGATACGTTAACTGCATAACTTATAAATAAACATTTACTCAATATTGATGACCGACTAACAAGTCGGTCTTTTGTTTGTAAAATAAGGCATCTTTATTATTATTGCGGGGCGTATGCCGCCCCATCGCAGTTTCTTTCTTGTACCGACAAGAAAGAAACCAAAGAAACTCCCGACCTGTTCCCTCACTCACATCAATGTAATTGTTCGGTTAAAGGCTCGTAAACTCGCTATGTCATTGCGAGCCGACCAAAGGATTGGTCGGCGTGGCTGCTTGGTTGGCGGCAATAAACGGGTCTGCGTGTTTTGCTGTCGCAAAACAACTCGCCCTCTGCCGCCAAT
>CADBNI010000046.1 GCA_902795965.1 uncultured bacterium | reverse complement strand
TAACCGTTTAATCACCACTAAACTCAGTGCTACGCACGTAGATATATTAAGTCTAAACAATAATTGTCAAACATAGCATAAAAAGCGTGCAAACTCGCTATATGTCATTCTGAACTTGTTTCAGAATCTTACTAATGATAAAAGCGGACAGATTCCGAAACGAGTTCGGAATGACATTAAGTCAATCATAAATTATTTTAGTAAAAAGTGCTATATACCGTTATTAATTGCAAAATAGACTTCTTTCAGTCGTTTTTTGCTTATATGAGTATAAAGCTGGGTTGTAGAAACGTCACTGTGACCCAAGAGTTCCTGCACAACCCTTAAATCCGCCCCGTTTTCTATCAAATGTGTTGCGAAACTGTGGCGCAAAGTGTGCGGAGAAATAGCTTTGTGCAAGCGTTTTCCCTGCTCGTGAATAAATGTATAAACCTGTTGGCGCGTTACATTTTTCCCTTTTTCGTCAATCAAAAGCCGTTTTGTTGTCAAATTAAATTTAAGAACAAGAAATTCACGTTCGGGCAAATAATTTTTTATCGCCTCACAGGCTTTTTTGCCGAGCGGAACTACTCTGTCTTTAGAGCCTTTTCCCGTGCATTGGAGATATTTCCCGTTCAAATCAAAATCATTTATGTTCATGTTTGTCAATTCGGAAACCCGCAATCCGCATCCGTACAAAAGTTCTATGATAACTCGTTCGAGTTTTGTCAAATCTCTGTTCAAAATATCTTCAATTTCCGACAGGCTCATAACTTTCGGCAATCTTTTCGGAATTTTCGGTTGTTCAAGAGTAAGTGCGGGATTTGCGGAAATTATTTCGTTTGCGTTTGCCCATTTAAAAAATCCGCGCAATGAGGCTATTTTTCTCATTATACTTGTCGGAGAATACTTTTGTTCATGGAGATTTCTGATATAAGAATTTATATTGGTACGCTTAATATTATTCAATTCAACATTGTCGGAAAAATTCAAAAAATCGTTCAAATCTCTTTCGTAAGCCTCAATAGTATTTTGCGCAAGCCCTTTTTCAACTTCAAGATAATCAAGATATTCCGACAAAATTTGAGTATTCATAAACAATTTATACTACATATTTTGATTAATGACAATTTGTTTTGAATATGTTATAATTTGAACAAAAAGAAATATTAATCGTTATATATTTGAAGGAGAAATTCATGAAAAAGATAATATCTTTGGTAATTACATTAACAATAATGATAACAACGGGCATGAGCGCATTTGCGGTTACATCTCAAGATGCGTTGAACTTTTTTAACAATTATGTAAAAGCCGCAAATACTTACAGTAATACCTTAACAACAATGTATGCGCCCGATGCGAAAATTATCAGACAGGTTGTAAAGCCTGATGGCGGTTTGGCGAATGCTTATACAAACACTTCAACCTATATTACGCAAATGAAAATAGGTCAGGCAACCGCAAAAATGAGGGGTTACACTAACAGTTATTCGAATATTAAGGTTACTCAGGTGGGTAAAGATACCTTCAAAATCAGTTCGCTCAGACAACCTAAAGGTGAAACATACAAACTTAAAGCCTATATGATTGTAAAACCCGTAAACGGTAAATTACAAATCGTAGAAGAATTAATGCAGACAAAAGAACAGATTTTCTTGAGGTATGCAAAGTAGATGTATGGAAGATTAGATGAATAGAGGTATAGCTGTTTATGTGAGTAAAGCACAAAATTAACTATTCCTCTATACTTTTAATAAATTCAAAAAGGATACAACATTGAGTAAATTCAGATTTTTAACTTCGGGCGAAAGCCACGGAAAATGTTTAACCGCAATAATCGAGGGGATTCCCGCAGGATTTGAAATTAATATTGATTTGATTAATGCGGAATTGAAACGCAGACAATCGGGCTACGGGCGCGGTGAGAGAATGCAAATCGAATGCGATACCGCGGAAATTACTTCGGGTGTAAGATTTGGGAAAACTCTCGGTTCACCTGTTACTGTTGTTATTCAAAACAGAGATTTTGAAAATTGGCAAAAAATTATGAGTGTCTTGCCTGAAGATTTTACTGAAGAAAAATCTTTTACCCGATGCCGTCCGGGGCATGCCGATTACGCAGGCAGTATAAAATATAACCACAAGGATTTGCGCAATGTCCTTGAACGTTCAAGTGCGCGCAAAACCGCAATAGAAACTGCTGTCGGTGCGGTTGCAAAACAAATTTTGTCGAAATTTAACGTCAAATGCTCATCAAAAATTCTTCAAATCGGCAAAGCATATGAAAATTTTGAACTTGAAATTGATAAAGCCAAAGAAATCGGTGATACATTGAGCGGAAAATTTGAAGTTGTTTTTGAAAATTTGCCTGTCGGGCTTGGTTCTTACGTTCATTGGGACAGAATGCTTGACGGCAAAATTGCACAAGCCGTAATGAGTATTCCTGCAGTGAAAGCGGTTGAAATCGGTCAAAATCCGCTCGGATTTTCGGGCAGTGAATATCACGACGAAATGTTTGTCGAAAACGGAAAAATTACCCGCAAAACCAATAATGCGGGCGGAATAGAAGGCGGAATGACAAACGGTGAGCCTCTTGTCGTAAAAGCGGTAATGAAACCAATTCCCACAATGCGCAAACCGCTAAATACGGTTGATTTAGCGGATATGAAGGAATGTCAGGCACATTTTGAACGTTCGGATACCTGTGCCGTTGAGGCTTGCGCCGTTGTTGCGGAAGCAAGAATTGCCTGTGTTTTGGCGGACGAAGTTTTGCAAAAATTCGGCGGTGACAGTTTTGATGAAATTTTTAGACGTTTAGGATTTTAAGTCTTTATAAAATAATTCGTAATTCAATATTTCAAAAATTTGTTGGACTTCGTTGAACTTTATTGTGCCGCGGTGCAATTTGTTTGATATGTTGTTATAGGAATAATATTTACCTGTTTTTTCCGAAAGTATCTCGCATACTTTTTTAAGGGTTGTACCTCGTCTTGCAATAATAACCTTTATTTCTTCCCTAATATTCATCAACATAATTATACTTTATAACTTGTTGAAACACTTGACATTTACAATAAAATCTTTTATAATAACTATATAGTTATGTATATAATTATAAAGTGATGTTTAATTAAGCGGAGTTATATTGGAGGATAAAAAATGAACCGATTTGCAGGAGTAAGAAAATTTAAGCAGCTAAGAAGCGAGCCAAACGTTAGAAATTCTGTTAAAAATACTGCTTTCACTTTAGCAGAAGTCCTAATCACCCTTGGAATTATCGGTGTTGTTGCGGCGGTAACAATGCCGACACTTGTGCAAAATTATCGAAAACATGTTGTCGAAACTAAATTAAAAAGATTTTATTCAATTTCAAATCAAGCTATTCAAAGAGCGGAGATTGATTATGGAGATAAATCGCTTTGGGAAACTCCCGAAAACGGTTGGCTTACAGATGAAAACGGAAATACTGATTATTCAAAGTCAAAATATGAAAGTTGGTTTTATAAATATATTGCGCCATATTATAAAAATGCGATTATTAAAAAGGTTTCTGATAATGACGGAAGATTTTTTGTAATATATTTTCCGGACGGAAGCGTTGCACAATATTCACCAATGTCAATTTATTATTTTGTTGATGCAAAAAATTATAATTTTATATTGCCCGAACACGGCATATATCAATATAATAAAAATGATGTTGGTACAAAAATTTTTACATTCCATTTCGCTCCTAATAGTACATATTATCGTAACAAAGGCATAGAACCGTATAAATGGAATTGGGACGGATCTGAAAGCATGTTGCGAAACAATAATACAATAGGATGTAAAAAAGACGTTTCAAAAGAAAGGGCATTTTGTACTGCACTAATTCAACTTAACGGTTGGAAAATACCCAAGGACTATCCTATCAGATTTTAACTTTATGATACAATATTTTTATGAAGAAAAACATTATTCTGACAGGTATGATGGGGAGCGGGAAAACTACCGTTGGCAAGGAATTGGCAAAAATCCTTGACGGGTACGCTTATGTTGATATTGACAACGAAATCGAAAAAAGTACGCAGAAAAAAATTTCCGAAATATTTCTCAAGCATGGTGAACCGTTTTTCAGAATGCTTGAAACCGAAAAAATTAAAAAATTCTGCCAAAACGGCAAAAAACAAATTATATCAACGGGCGGCGGTGCGTGTGAAAACGAAACCAACCGAAAAATTATGTCGGAAAACGGGACTTTAATTTACCTCCAAACCGCACCAAAAGAGATTTTTAACCGAATAAAAAACGAAACTCACAGACCGCTTTTGAGAAAAGATTTTTCGGTCGAAAAAATTGCCGATATTTTGAAAAAACGTGAACCAAATTACAAAAAAGCTGATATAATAATTGATACAACGGGAAAATCCCCCGAAAATATTGCAAAAGAAATTGTCGGAGTGCTAAATGACGGAAATTAAAGTAAAAATTAATTCCAAAGAAAAAAATTATTCAATAATTATTGAAAACGAATCGGTTGCCGACTTGCGCAAAAAATTAGCCGAACAAATTGAAGGCAAGAATTTTCTTGTCGTAATTTCCGCAAAAGTTGAAAAATTGTACGGAAAAATTTTGAATTTTCCGAAAAATAACAAATTTGTACTCAAAGACGGTGAAAAAGAAAAAAATTTCAAAAATTATCAAAAAATTTTAAATCGCGCATTGAAAATGAAACTTACCCGCAAAGACTGCATAATCGCCGTAGGTGGCGGTGTAGTAGGGGATTTGGCGGGGTTTGCCGCCTCAACATATATGCGGGGAATTGAATTTATTCAAGTGCCGACAACACTTTTGGCTTGCACTGACAGTTCCGTCGGAGGAAAAACCGCGATTAATACCGATTTCGGCAAAAATCTTGTCGGTGCGTTTTATCAGCCCAAAAAAGTTTTTATTAATCCGAAATTCCTCAAAACGCTTGATGAACGTCAGTTTAAGTCGGGTCTTGGCGAAGTTGTAAAATATGCGTTTATTGAAAAAAGTTGTCAGTGTGATGAAGAATTGAATTTGACGAATTTTTTGAACGAAAAATCGTCGCAAATTCTCGATAGAGATGAAAAAACGCTTTCCGAGCTTATTGAAATTTGTATAAAATTGAAAAAATCAGTTGTTGAAAAAGACGAAAAAGAAAGCAATTTGAGGCGAATTTTGAATTTTGGGCATACATACGGGCATGCCGTTGAAAAAATTACGGGTTACGGCAAATACACGCACGGCGAATGCGTTGTTGAGGGGATAAAATTTGCGTTTAAGTTAGCGTTGCAAAAAAATATCACCGAAAAAAATTACGGATATTTTGCGGACGATTTAATAAAAAAATTTAATTTTCGTCAAATCCCGAAATTTAATATGAAAAAAATTGTTGAAATAATGAAAACGGATAAAAAGTCGGATTTTGACCGTTTGATATTTGTATTGCCGACTGATTATTTTTCCGTTGATATGTTCAAGATTTCTTATGAAGAAATAAAATAAAAAAATAAAGTAACTCATAAGCCGTGTTCTGTTTCTAAACAATCATCTGTCTGATATTGAAATTACTTTCAATCTTAAGCGGTTTTTTTCGAAAAAGGCGGACACCTTATATTTTCGACTTAACCTTGCATTCGGCAGGGGTTTACCTAACCGATACCTCTCGATATCGTTGGTGATGCTCTTACCTCACCGTTGCACCATCGCCTGTGACTTTCGTCCATCGGCAGTCTTGGCAGTAAATAATTTTACTACCCGAATTATTGGCGGCTCGAAAAAGCGTGGTTTTCCTCGCCTGCACGAGCTGGGTCAGCTTCGCTGACACGGCGCTCTTGCCAAAATTCGGCATTTCTGTGGCACTTTCCACCGGCTCACGCCGTCCGGAGTTTCTCCGGCTGCCTGTCCTTGAATGCACGGACTTTCCTCACCCTAAAAGGGCGCGATTGTTCGATTACTTTATTTGATTGTATTGTAGCATAAAAAGAAGCTAAGAAGTTAGGCGGCTAAGCAGACAATACATTATTAGCATAATATATTAACTGTTATAAAACTTAAATCTTAGCTGCCTAACTTCCATTTTCCCTAATTGTAAATATTTGTTACACAAATAGCAAAATAATATATTTAGATGATTTTATATAATACCCGATTTGGTAAAATCGGATAAAACGAGGGTTAGTATGGTCGATAACAGATCGGCAGGATTCTTTGGAATCGGCGGCTCATTCAATTTCAAAAGCGGAGATATCTCAGGCACTGCAGCCAAGACACAAGATGACAAAATGGGGCAGGGCGGTGAATATTTTGCACAACAAAAACGCGAAGATGATGAAAACGAATCTGACAGTCAAAAATACACTGACAGGAGCGCAATTTTACGTGCAACACTCAATTCACTCGCTATGATGAATGTTGCAAACGTAATAAATTCGCGCAAAAAAGCCCTTGAAGAACAAAGAGAGCGCGAACGACAATCCGTTGAAGAAAAAGAAAACGAAGAACAAATCGAACTTGAAAAAGAGTTTTATAATATTGCAAGGGATTTGAAGAAAGAGGAATAGAGGTATGGAGGTATAGATGAATGGTCTTTATCATGTAAATGACTGCTCCTCTATTTCTTAATTTCTCTAACCTTCTAATTGTAAATTTTTGTAAATTTTTTGTTACGGAAATAGCATAATTTTACTTTTATGTATTTTCATGAGAGCATAAAAGTGTGAAAGGTGTAAACTATGACAAGTAACATGATGGTCGGGCCTTTTGAAATGGGCGGAAACCTTGTACAAATGGATTTATCGGGTGTAAAATTCCGCGTTCAAAACGGTCAGGGAAAAATTAAGAAACTTTCTGCGGACGAGTTTGAAAGACAAGTTGAACAAAATGCCGAAAAAATTCAAAACGGCGAAGATTTTGAGTTCAAAAAAGATAATAAAAAGACGTTGAAAATTGCCGCAGCGACAGTCGGTACGGCAGCAGTTGTTGCGGGTGTAATTTACCGTAAAGAAATTGGTAAATTTTTCACAAAGATATGGGACAGATTGTTCCATTCCGATGCTCCCGCAGGGTATTCAAAAGCGTACAGAAAAGCTCGTAAAAAATCATTTGAAGAAACATTCAAAAACTATGACCCTGAAGCAGTATTGAAAGGTCTTAAAGAAGGAAAAACTCCTAAAGAATTAGGGCTTGAATCAGGCGCAACATTCATCAGACGTGAGGCTGATTCAACACTTAAGGGCAAAAGAACCAGATATATGAGCGATAAAAACAAAGAAGCAAGAAAAGCAAGACGTGAAGCCTTAATCAAAAAATTTGAAGAAAAAGGTATCAAGTTTGATTTCCAATCCAGATTTAAAGATGTAAAAGGAAAATTCACTTTCAACAACGATTGGAAACCCGCTGAAGTTTAATCTTTATAATAATCAGTAAAAAATCACCTCAAAAAGAGGTGATTTTTTTATGCGCCTATGATAAAATTTTTTTATGTTCAACATAAATATTCCCGAAAATAACCCTAATTACACTTTGTTTGAAAAATATTTGACAAGGTCATGTTCATTTGCGGTTACGGGATTGACGACTATTTTACGTCTGCTTTTGATAAAGCAAATCAAAAAAATTACCGAAAAAAAAGTGCTTGTAATAACACCCACCGAACAAAACGCACTCAAATACCAAAACGATCTTTTAAAAGCATTTGGTGAAAAAGCTGAAATTATACCGTTTCAAAACATTTCAATGTACGAAACCGTATCCCCAAACCTTTACGATTATGCCGAACAGGTACGAATTTTAATTGAAAAACCCGACATTGTCATTGCACCTGTCAAAACGCTTTTGGAAAAATTTCCGATCCAAAAATTTTATGATGAAAATTCGTTTTCTTTAAAGGTTGGCGAAGAAATTGACATGAAAAAAATTGCCCAAAAGTTTGTCGATTTGGGTTACAAACGCTCAACAATGGTCAGCGATATAGGTGAATTCAGTATAAGAGGCGATATTATTGATTTTTATTCGTTGGACAAATATCCTGCAAGAATTGAGCTTTGGGGGGACGAAATTGTTGATATCAGATATTTTAACAACGAAACCCAAAAATCAATAGAAAAACTTAAAACCGTCAAAATCATGCCGATGTATAAGTTTATATTGGGGGGCAGAAGAACCGAAGATACAGATATATGTCAGGATTATAGCCATACCTCCATACCTCAAGCCCTCCGTACCTCTGCTAATGAAGAAGGCTACTTTGAAGGGATTGAGATTTACCAAAATTATTTTAATGACGAATTAGTCGGTATTTTGGATTATTTTAAGGATTATATTTTGGTTTTTGACGAGACTTCCGAGGTTTATTCAAAATACGAATTTGTCGACAAAAATTTTGAAGAACAACTTGAGGAAAACAAAAAACTTGAGATGAATAATGACCTAAAAGGTCGTAATCATATACCTTTTGAGGATTTTATCCGAAAAATTGCAGGGTTTGTAAAAATCGGATTGAACAATTTTATTGACGGTAACCCGTTTGGTCATTCTGAGGCGGAAAAAGATATGAGATCCTTCGCTTCGCTCAGGATGACGGAAGCCGAAGAATCTCATAACTGTAATTTAATCGAATTTAATTCTCAGCCCGTTCCGAATTTTGGGGCGAATTTGGATAATATTGCGAAATTTATTCAAGAGGGCCGGAGGGCCGGAGGTATGGATGTATGGCAGAACCATACCTCTAAAATCATTATCGCGACCGATTATCCCGAGCGTGTGAAAGAAATTTTGTCGGAAAAAAATATTTTTGATGTTGAATATAATGAGAGCATTTCTTCTCATGGTGCGATTTTAGAGGATTTTAACACCGTTATTTTAACGGACAGAGAGCTTTTTAATAAGCGTTCAAAAGAGGTTACGTCCTCCAAACGTTCGTATTATAAGGAAAAACCCGAATATATCGAGAGTATTAACGATATTAAAGAGGGTGAATATGTTGTCCACAGTATTCACGGGGTCGGAATTTACATAGGTTTGTCAAAACAGGAAATTGACGGTCAATTAAAGGATTATTTGACCATTGAATACGCAAACAAAGACAGATTGCATATTCCTGCCGAACAGATTAATTTGCTTGTCAGATACAGAGGTTCGGGAACGATTAAACCGAAACTTTCGAGAATGGGCGGAAAAGATTGGGAAAATACGAAAACCCGAGTTAAAAAAGAGGTTGAGCAGGTTGCGTATGACCTTTTGAGGTTGTATGCACGCAGAAAAATGCAAAAAGGTATTCAATTTTTGCCTGATACGACCTGGCAGGTTGAAATGGAGGAGGCGTTTGAATACACCGAAACTCCCGATCAGATGCGCGCGATTAATGAAGTTAAAGCCGATATGGAAAGCGAACAGCCTATGGACAGACTGATTTGCGGTGATGTCGGGTTTGGAAAGACGGAAGTTGCAATGCGCGGAATTTTTAAAGCCGTAACTTCGGGAAAACAGGTTGCCGTTGTTGTTCCGACTACTATTCTTGCGTTTCAGCATTTTCAAACGATTTCGGAAAGATTTAAGCCGTTTGGGGTTAATGTTGAGCTTTTGTCGCGTTTTCGTTCGTCAAAAGAGCAAAAAGAAACGATTAAACATCTTGCAACGGGTGAATGTGACGTGGTTATCGGAACTCACAGACTTTTGCAGGAAGGAATTGTTTTCAAGGATTTGGGGCTTGTGGTTATTGATGAGGAACACCGTTTTGGGGTTCGGCATAAGGAAAAACTGAAAACTTTGCGTGAAAATATTGATATTATTACAATGTCGGCAACTCCTATTCCGAGAACGCTCTATATGTCGCTTTCGGGTATAAAGGATATGTCTGTGATAAACACCCCGCCCAAAAACAGACTGCCAATCAGAACTTATGTTGGCGAATGGAATGAAAATATGGTGAAAAATGCCATTGTTCATGAGCTTGACAGGGAAGGACAGGTTTTTTATCTTTACAATCGTGTTGAAACCATTGACGAATTTAAATTTCAGCTCCAAAAACTTGTGCCGAACGCAAGAATTGCCGTTGGTCACGGGCAAATGGACGAAAAAATGCTCGAAAAAGTTATTATAGATTTTGCAAATCGTGAGTATGACGTGCTTTTGGCAACTACTATTATTGAAAACGGTATTGATATTCCGAATGCAAACACTATGATTATTCATAATGCCGATAAATTCGGGCTTGCACAGCTTTATCAGCTTAGAGGGCGTGTCGGACGTTCGCAAAGACAGGCTTATTGCTATTGTTTTTATACAAAATCAAAAGAAATTACGCGTGATGCTGTTCAACGATTGAAGGCGATAAAAGAATTTACAACCCTTGGCAGCGGATATCAGATTGCAATGCGTGATGTGGAAATTCGCGGGGTCGGAAATATCTTGGGTACAAAACAACACGGACACATGGTAAATGTCGGGTTTGATACTTATTGTCAACTTTTGGAAGAAACCGTTCAGGAGCTTCAGGGGCAGGTTGTTGACAAATCCAATCCGACTATTGTCGATATTAACGTTACGGCATTTATTCCTGATGAGTGGGTGGGTTCTAAAGAGCAAAAAATGATTGAATATAAACGTTTGGCTGATGTAAAATCCGACGTGGAATTGGATTATATAACTGATGAATGGAAAGATCGTTTTGCCAAACCGCCCGAAAGTGTTGAAAATCTCATAAAATTGATAAGAATAAGACTTTCCGCAACAAACGTAAAAGTTTCTTTAATACGTGAAACGCAGGAAAATATAAGGATTTACACACCTTTCAGTCAACCCGAATGGAAAATTATTCAGAGAAATCTGCCATCGGAAATTTTAAAGAAAATAAAATTTACAATCGCGCCAAAATCTTGTGCTGAGGGTAATTCTATACTTTTGTTAAACAATTCTTATATGAATTTTAATGAAATATTTAACATTTTGACGGATTTGTTCTATTATATACGTAAAGTTAGTGATGATTACCAAAATTAAAAAGGAGAAATTAATGAGAGGGAAAAAATTATTGGCAACACTTGCCGTTTCGGCAGTACTTTTTGCAGGTTGCGGTTTGAAATCCGGTGAGGCTATTATTACAGTAAACGATAAAAAAATTACTCAGGGTCAGTTTGACGAAATGTTTGACAAACAGGCTTCGGGCGGTATGTTCAAGGCTATGGGCATTGACGTAAAAGCCGACAAAAATGCTTTTGTTTATCTTATGTTGAAAGAAAGAGTGGTTAACGAACTTATTATAAAAACTTTGCTTGATGAAGAAATTGAAAAACGCGGTATTAAAATTACCAATGATGATGTTGATGCAGCAATCAAAGAAATTATTGACAGACTCGGTTCAAAAGAACAACTTGATGCAATTTTGAAACAAAACGGTGTTTCTAACGCTCAGTTCAAAAAAGATTTGACTAATGAAATCAAAATGAAAAAATTGGCTGAAAGTTTGGGTTCTGTTGAAGTTTCCGATGCAGATGCAAAAAAATTCTACAACGAAAATATCGACAAATTTAAACACCCCGACAAAGTAAGAGCATCTCATATTTTGATTTCGATTAACCCCGAAGAAATTACCGAAATAATTAAATCTGACGAAAAAAACAAATCTCTTGATGATGCGGGAGTAAAAGCCAAAGTTGATGAAGAAATTAAAGCAAGAGAAGCTAAAGCTCAACAGTTGCTCGCGGAAGTCAAAAAAGATTTGACACAGTTTGCAAAAATTGCAAAAGAAAATTCTGACGATACAACAACAGCCGTAAAAGGCGGTGACTTAGGTTTCTTTGCCGCAAAAGAAATGGTTCCCGAATTTTCTAAAGCTGCATTCTCTCAAAAACCGAATGTAGCTCCCGAAAAATTGGTAAAAAGCCAATACGGTTATCATATTATTCTTGTAACCGACAGAATTGCGGCAGGTACCGAACCTTTTGAAAAGGTTAAAAACGATATCAAAGCATATCTTGTAAACCAAAAACAACTCGAATTGATTGACAATTTGACAGAATCTTTGAAAAAACAGGCAGAAATTAAATATGTAAATGCCGAATACAATCCCGAAGAAATTCAAAAAGGTATTCAGCAAACCATAAAAAATCAAGCTGAAGCAGAGAAAAAGGCTAAAGAAGAAAAAGCTAAAGAAACAAAAAAATAAATTCATAATTCCAATAAGTTAAACGACCGAAAAGTTCGGTCGTTTTTTTTAGAAAAAATAGTTACTAAAATCGAATGGGATAGTCGTCAGGAATTTTCCAACCCGCCTTAAAAATCAGACCCGTACATGATTCAACGCTGGTTTGATTTTTACATCCGTCTATTAATTGATTATGAGTTTTTTTCCTTAATTGATTACTTGGAACTGTACCGTCAATATAAAATCCGAATGTATTTTTACCGTTTACGGCTTTTTTGTAATCTTCGTTTTCATCTATATTTTCACAAGCCTTGTTGTCAATACATACAATTATATAAGTAGATCCCCAATTATTTGGACTGCCTGCTTTCCTAAAATATAAAACCATTCCGTCCGTCATATAGCCAAAAACACCCTTTTGACCTTTTTCAACTTTTAAAAATTTTATATAAGGCACATAATATTTGTTAAACATCTCCAAAGCCGTATCGGGATTATTTGGTTCAAACCCTTCTCTTTCTCCGTCACCGTAGTCAATTAACGACATATTATAAGCCTGCATTAAAGTCGAAGATGCTTTTTTAAGTTTATTTGCTACAACTGACTTTTTGTGATTTTGAACTAATATAGGCATTGTAATTGCTGAGACAACACCGATAATACCAATAGTAATTAAGACCTCGGCGAGAGTGAACGCTGTTTTTTTAGAAGTATAGAGGTATGGAGGGATAGAGGTATGGTTGTTATCGGTGCTTACGCACGAAATATTCATGTCATTACGAGGAGAATGCTTTGCATTCGACGTAGTAATCTCATTATAATTAAATTTAATAGTATTTTTTTTCATAATCTTATCCTTTCTTAAACTAATAATGATGTAACATATCTTTCGATATGATACATTATATCTTATTATTTGTCAACTGTAAAGATTATATCCTTTTAAAAATTAAATAAAAATTTATACTCTTATAAAGAGGATATTATGGCAGAATTAAAGAAACTTTTAGGAAGAAAAATTCAGGAATTACGTAAAAATAAAAAAATAAAACAAGACGAATTGGCGGAAAAAATTAATATTGCAACAAGAAATTTGAGTAATATTGAAACGGGGAGATGTTTCCCCTCACCCGATAATATTGAAAAAATAGCATCTGCATTGGGTTGTAAAATCAAGGATCTTTTTGACTTTGATTATCATCAGGATAATGAGGATTTGTTTGACGGGATTGTCAAGAGTATAAAAAATGTTGACAGAAACCGTTTGCAAGATTTATACAAAATTACTAAGGCTTTAACGGAATAAGAACCGAATTTTTCGGTCGTTTTTTTTATGATAAAATTTTGTTATGAAAGAGTGGAGATTTAACGAATACGACGGAAGTGAAAAATCACTTATTAAAAAACTTTTATATTCAAGAGGGATAAAGACGGAAGATGATATAAACGAGTTTTTAAACCCGCTTGAAATGAAACTTACGCACCCAAAAGCCTTTGTCGATATGGAAAAATGTGTCGAAAGACTCTCAAAAGCCATTGATAACGGCGAAAAAATCGTTATTCACGGGGATTTTGATGCTGACGGAGTTACTTCTACTTCTCTGCTTTACAGAACTTTTAAATATCTCGGAGCGGACGTAAATTATTTTATCCCCGACAGAGAAAAAGAAGGTCACGGCTTTGATACAAAAGCACTCGTAAAGATTATGACACAGGCAAAACCGAAAGTCATTATTTCTTGCGATTGCGGTATAAGTGATGTTGATGCGGTTAATTTTTTGAACAGTTTTAAGATTGACGTAATTATTACCGACCACCACGAAGCCCCCGAAAAACTCCCGAATGCTTATGCAATAATTAATCCGAAAGCCCCGAACGCTCTTGATGAAAACCTTTCCGCAAAACAAATTTTGAGCCTTACGTCTCTTGCGGGTGTCGGTGTTGCTTTCAAAACCGCTCAGGCTCTTTTGGAAAAACATAACAAATTGGAATTTATTTCGGAAATTCTTCCCTATGTTGCGGTCGGAACTGTTGCCGATATTGTTCCGCTTATCGGTGAAAACAGGTATTTTGTGACAAAAGGGCTTGAACTTATCTCTAATCAAAAGCATTACGGACTTTCAAGACTTTTGGAAAGTGCAGGCTGCAAGGGTCAGATTACTTCCGAAGATATAGCATTCGGGGTTGCACCGAGAATAAATGCGTCAGGAAGGCTCGATACGGTTGATGCTGCTTTGAAAGTTCTTATTTCTGATAACAAACAAGAAATTGAAATGGCTATTCAATCGCTTAATGAGCTTAATAAAGTTCGACAGGAATTGTGCCAGAATATTTTTGCCGAAGCTGATGAAATGTATAAAAAAGAAGGCAATAAAAACAGTGCGATTGTTCTTTTTAATAAAGATTGGCATATAGGGATAATCGGTATTGTTGCCTCAATGTTTGTCGAAAAATATTACAAACCCGCGTTTTTAATGACTTATTCCGAAGAAACAAAGCAGTACAGATGTTCGGCGAGGGGTATTGAGGGATTAAATCTTTATGAAATAATTTCTGCTAATTCCGAACTTCTTGACGGGTTTGGCGGGCATGCTATGGCGGCGGGGCTTGTTTTTTCGCAATCTTCTTTTGAACAGGTAAAATCGGCACTCTGTCAAACGGTTAAAGAAATGTCGCAGGGAAAAGATTTAAAACCCTTTTTGAACATAGATTTGGAACTTCAGCCTGATGATATTACTGTTGATTTGGTTGAAGAAATATCAAAACTCGAGCCTTTTGGGGCAAATAATCCGAGTCCGATTTTTGTTTTGAAAAATCTAAAAATCAAAGAAAAAAAACTTATGGGCGAAAGCAAAAATCACCTGCGCCTGACAAGTATTGCGGGAACGTCCGAATTTAACTGTATTCGCTGGAAAGCGGGAGATATTTCGCTTGTTGCGGGAGATACTTATGATTTGGCATTTCACCCGAAGATTAATGAGTTTAACGGCAATACAAGCGTTCAGTTGATTATTGACGATATTCATTCCGAATATTTAAAAGAAGAAGTTCTTCCGGAACAAAAATTGTATGACCACCGCAAAAAGACGGATATTTTGCCTCAGGTTAACGATTATGTCAAAACTTCAAAGTTAAATATTTTGGTTTTTGCCGAAAGCAAGCCTGTTTTGGATAAGTTGAAACCGTTCCCGTACCTTTATGAAAGGGTTGTTTCGCGTGATGATTTGAAACCGTGTGATTCGCTGATGTTTTTTGATTATCCTGCGGATAAAGAAACTTTTGACAGGATTGTTGCTCAGACTTCGCCGAACGCAATCCATTTTATGAATTATGATTTGAAATATTTTGACGAAGAAGAATTTTTAAAAACGGTTTACGGAATGCTGAAATTTGCCGACAAAAACGGCGGGAAGGTTGAGCTGAAACGCTGTGCAAGTTATTTGGGCAAGTCTTATAAGGTTTTTGAACTTTTGTTTTCAATGTTTGAGGAGTCTCAAATTATTAATATTAAAGAGAAAGCAGAAGATTATTATGTTATTGAATTGACGGGAAATACTGATATATCGAAAGTTTTGCATTCTCAAAAATATTCTTTGATGCTTGATTTGATTGACGAATGCGAACAGTTCCAAAAATCTTTGCTGGAAGATGATGTTTATTCGCTTTGTTGACGAAATGTAAATTTTACCTTTAAAAAAATAATTTTCTGTGATAGAATCAAATTTGTAGTATATAAGAAAGGTGGTTTTATATGGCAAAATTTATATGTACCGTATGCGGTTGGTCAACAGAATCCGATACAATGCCTGACAGATGTCCGTTGTGCGGAGCTACAACTTTTAAAGAAGTCGGCGGAAGCGAAAAAGTTTACGCTTGCGAACACAAAGTGGGTGACGGAAAAGTTGAAGATAAAGAAGTTATGGACGGTTTGAGAGCAAACTTTGCGGGTGAATGTACGGAAGTCGGTATGTACCTTGCAATGTCAAGAGTAGCCGAAAGAGAAGGTTATCCCGAAGTTGCCGAAGCGTACAAAAGATATGCGTTTGAAGAAGCTGAACACGCTGCAAAATTCGCTGAACTTTTGGGCGAAGTTGTTACGGATTCTACAAAGAAAAATTTGGAACTTCGTGCTGAAGCTGAATTTGGTGCTTGCGAAGGAAAACTTGCTATTGCAAAACGAGCAAAAGAATTGGGTTATGACGCAATTCACGATACCGTTCATGAAATGGCAAAAGACGAAGCTCGTCACGGCAAAGGTTTTGACGGCTTGTTAAAAAGATATTTCTCATAAATCTTTTTTCATAAAAACAGCCTCCCCAAAAGGGAGGTTTTTCTTTTGGGGTAAGTGCTTATTGCAATTTGTCATTTGGTATGTTTTATATTGACAACATTAATATAATTTTATAGCATGTATATAACGGAGAATTGGAAATGGCAGAAGAATTAAAGATTTTTGAAAATAAAAAAATAAGATCTGTTTATGACGAAGAAAAGGAAACTTGGTATTTTTCGGTTATTGATATAGTTGCAATACTCATTGAAAAGGATTACCAAACGGCGAGAAAATATTGGAACAAATTGGCACAACGCTTGCGTGACGAGGGTTCAGAGCAAACGGTGACAAATTGTCACCGGTTGAAATTGCAGGCTGATGACGGCAAAATGCGTAAGACTGATGTGGCTGATATTAAAACTATATTTAGAATTATTCAGTCCGTACCTTCCAAAAAAGCCGAACCCATAAAGCAGTGGCTTGCAAAAGTCGGTCAAGAAAGAGTAAAAGAAATGGCAGATCCTTCAACTGCCATAGATAGAGCAAGAGAAACTTATAAGAAACTCGGACGATCTGAAAAATGGATTCAGCAAAGAATGACGGGGCAAGAAACCCGTAATAAGCTAACAGATTATTGGAAAGACCATGAAATTTCGGAAGGTGAAGAATATGCAATTCTTACGAACATAATTCATCAAGAATGGAGCGGGCTGTCAGTTAAAGAACACAAAAACCTTAAAGGTCTTAAATCACAAAATTTGCGTGACCACATGTCAGAAGCTGAACTTATATTTACCGCATTAGCAGAATTGTCAACTCGGCAGGTGGCTGAAAGCGTTAATGCAACAGGTATGGAAGAAAATAAGAATGCGGCACGAAAAGGCGGTAAAGTCGCTAACAGGGCAAGAATAGATTTTGAAAAAACAACAGGTCGGAAAGTTGTTACCGATAAAAATTTTCTGTCGACAAGCAAAAAGCCTAAGCAGATAAAGAAAAAAGACTAAACAATCAAAGATAATAAGAAATTTTGTCAGTGCGAAAAATTTTTAACCTTACCAAACTTTTTTTTACAATCATTTTTTTCATGGTACAATTTTTGTATCAAGATTATTGTTATTTTGTAAAAAAGGAGAATTAACTATGACAGAAAAACGTGTATGGTTATTCAGAGAGGGCAATGCCGACATGCGTGCTTTGCTTGGCGGTAAAGGCGCAAACTTAGCTGAAATGACCAATTTGGGACTTCCCGTTCCTCCGGGTTTGACCATAACAACGGAAACTTGTATGGATTACATCAATCATGGCAACAAAATGCCTGAAGGTTTGATGGACGAAGTTAAAACAGCATTGAAAGATGTTGAACAACAGGCAGGTAAAAAATTCGGCGACAAAACTAATCCGTTGTTGGTTTCTGTTCGCTCGGGCGCAAGAGTTTCAATGCCCGGTATGATGGAAACTATTCTTAACCTCGGCTTGAATGACGAAACAGTCGAAGCTATGGTTAACTTAACTCAAAACCCCCGTTTCTGCTACGATTCATATAGAAGATTTTTGACAATGTTCGGTTCTGTTGCTTGGGAAATGGACAGACAAAAATATTTTGAAAGTGAAGTTGAAAAAGTAAAAGCAAGAGAAGGTGTTAAAGAAGATACCGAAATTTCCGCAGAAGGCTGGAAATCTTTAATTCCTATCTATAAAGCAACAATTAAAGAAGTTACGGGAAAAGAATTTCCTCAAGATCCTTACGTACAACTTCAAGAAGCTATTGAAGCCGTATTCAGATCCTGGAATATTCCTAGAGCCGTTGCTTACAGAAATATGAACAAAATCGACCATAACTATGGTACTGCGGTAAATGTTCAAACAATGGTATTCGGTAATATGGGTAACGACTGTGCAACAGGTGTTTCATTCACTCGTAACCCGGCTACCGGTGAAAACAAATTCTACGGTGAATATCTTGTAAACGCTCAAGGTGAGGACGTTGTTGCAGGTATCAGAACCCCCAAACAAATTTCCGAACTCGAAACCGATATGCCCGATATTTACGAACAATATGTAAATATCGCAAAACAACTTGAAAAAGGTTATCATGATGTTCAAGATATGGAATTTACGGTTGAACGCGGTAAACTTTGGATTTTGCAAACAAGAAACGGTAAAAGAACCGCAAAAGCAGCTATCAAAATTGCCGTAGATATGTTCAACGAAGGTATTATTTCCAAAGAACAAGCAATTATGCAGGTTGATCCTTATTCTGTATATCAGGTATTGTTGCCTTGTTTTAACCCCGATAAGGTTAAACATTCTCACAAAGTTTCAAAAGGTGTAAACGCATCTCCGGGTGCTGCAGTAGGTAAAATCGTATTTGATACCGAAGAAGCTGCTCAACGCGGTGAAGCAGGTGAAAAAGTAATTTTGGTCAGAATTGAAACCTGTCCTGATGATATTCACGGTATGGCTGTTTCTCAGGGTGTTTTGACACTCAGAGGCGGTGCTACTTCTCACGCAGCAGTTGTTGCAAAAGGTATGGGAAAACCCTGCGTTTCGGGTTGTGAAGATTTGAAAATCGACCTTGCAAACGAAACAATTACCTGTGCAGACGGTACCGTATTCCACAAAAACGACATTATTTCGCTTGACGGCGGAACGGGTGAAGTTATGGAAGGTGCTATCGAACTTGTTGAAGCAGGTATTGACAAAGATTTTGAAACTTTCTTCGGCTGGGTTAACGATATTAAATCTTTGAAAGTTGAAGCTAACGCTGATACTCCGAAAGATATTGAAAACGCTATCAAATTCGGTGCTGAAGGTGTAGGTCTTTGCAGAACGGAACACATGTTTATGGATCCCGACAGATTGCCCTGGGTACAAAAAATGATTATTGCAGGCACAAAAGAAGCAAGAAAAGAAGCATTAGACAAATTGTTGCCTATGCAGTATTCGGACTTCTACTCGATGTTCAAGGCTTTGGGCGACAAACCTTTGACGGTTCGTTTGCTTGATCCGCCGCTTCATGAATTTTTGCCTTCAAAAATCGAATTGGTAGAAAAAGTTGCAACGAAAAAAGCATTGGGTCAGGATTACTCCGAAGATGAAAAAATGCTTGAAATCGTTGAAAACTTGTCCGAATCAAACCCGATGATGGGCTTGAGAGGTTGCCGTTTGGGTCTTACTTATCCCGAAATCAACGAAATGCAGGTAAGAGCAATATTTGAAGCATGCTGTGATTTGAC
Organism: uncultured bacterium; assembly: GCA_902795965.1. GTDB lineage: Bacteria > Cyanobacteriota > Vampirovibrionia > Gastranaerophilales > Gastranaerophilaceae > Stercorousia. The sequence goes on along the minus strand of CADBNI010000046.1, from coordinate 17,184 downwards.
AAAAGAAGGTCATCATATTCAACCTTGGATTATGATTCCTCTTATCGGTCACGTAAACGAACTCAAAACCGCAAAAGCAACTCTTGTATCCGTTGCAGAACAGGTTATGCAGGAAAAAGGAATTAAAATTGATTACAAATTCGGTACAATGATTGAAATTCCTCGTGCTGCATTGACTGCCGGTGAAATCGCAAAAGAAGCGGAATTCTTCTCTTACGGTACGAATGACTTGACACAAATGACATTCGGCTACTCAAGAGATGATGCTGAAGGCAAATTCCTCAAAAATTATGTAGAACAGAAGATTTTGCCTTACAATCCGTTCATTACCCTTGATAAAGAAGGTGTCGGCAGACTTATCGACTTGTCTATCAAAGAAGGCAAAGCGGTAAATGCAAATCTTAAAGGCGGTATTTGCGGCGAACACGGCGGTGATCCCGATTCCGTAAAATTCGCACACAAAATCGGTTTGGATTACGTATCCTGCTCACCTTACAGAGTTCCTCAAGCAAGACTTGCGGCAGCTCAAGCGGTTATCGAAAACAAATAGTTCGATTATAAACAAACAACGGAGTGAAATTTTTCACTCCGTTGTTTTGTGAAATATTATAAATAATATCGCGGGGCTTATGCTGCCCCTGCACCCCGCAGGTACTTTCTTGTCGGTACAAGAAAGTACCCAAAGAAACTCCCGACCTGAACTTCGTTCGCTAATAATTTGTACGGCTCAACCCAAGGCGAACAAACTCACTCGATGTCACCCTGAACTTGTTTCAGGGTCTATCAATGCTTATCGTTCAGACAATGTCCGCCCTTGTCGTTGTTTCGCCTACAATTATTGCTCACTACGTAAAGGTCGGATAAGTTAAATAATATATTATTATAAATTTATTTTTTGTGCTAAAATAATACTATGTTTACAGGGATTGTAGAAGAAACAGGTGTTATAAAAAGTTTTGACGGGTCAAGGCTTGTTGTCGAATGTTCAAAAGTTTTGGAAAATACCAAAATCGGTGACAGTATTGCGATTGACGGTTGTTGTCAAACGGTAGTTTCTATGACCTGTGATACTTTTTGTGCTGATGTTAGCAATGAAACTTTGAAAATCACAAAAGGCTTTAAATCGGGTAAAAGGGTTAATCTTGAACGAGCCTTAACTCCTTCTGACAGAATGGGCGGGCATATTGTACAGGGGCATATTGACGGAACGGCAAAATATCTCGGAAATTCAAGGTTTCAAATTAACAATGATTTGGCAAAATATATTGTGTACAAGGGTTCTGTCTGTATTGACGGTGTCAGTTTGACGGTTTCAAAAGCGGACGAAAATGTTTTTGAGGTTGCAATTATACCGCATACGCTTGAAAATACTACGTTGAAAAATTTGAAAACGGGTGATTTTGTAAACATTGAAACGGATATTTTAGGACGATATATTGAAAAATTTTTGTCAATTCGCGATAATAAAACTATTACCGAGGATTTTTTGAAAGAAAACGGGTTTGTGTAATATGGAAAATTTTAAATTTGATAAAATTGAAGACGCGCTTGAAGATTTTAAAAACGGCAAAATGATTATTGTTGCCGATGATGAGGACAGAGAAAACGAAGGCGACATAATTTGTTCGGGGCAGATGGTTACTCCCGAAATAATAAAATTTATGGCAGAAAATGCTAAAGGCTTGATTTGCCTTGCAATTTCGCAGGAAATTGCCGAAAAAATGCAGCTTCCGCAAATGGTCGAACAAAATTCCGAAGCCATGAAAACCGCGTTTACGGTAAGTGTTGACGCTGCGGAAAAATACGGTGTCACAACGGGGATTTCGGCATTTGACAGGGCAAAAACCATTGAGGTTTGTCTTGCGCATGACGCGCAACCTTCCGATTTGCGCAGACCGGGGCATTTGTTTCCTTGTGTTGCAAGACGGGGCGGAGTTTTGACAAGAACGGGTCATACCGAAGCGGTTGTCGATTTGGCAAGGTTGTGCGGGCATGCTCCCGCAGGTGCGATGTGCGAAATTATGGGAAAAGACGGTCACATGGCAAAACGTGATGAGTTGTATGAATTTGCGAAAAAACACGGTTTGAAATTTATTTCCGTTGCGGATTTGATTGCTTATCGTTTAAAGTCCGAAAAAATTGTTACTCGTGAGGCGGAAGCGCATTTGCCGACACAGTTTGGAGAATTTGAAATTTACGGATACGTTAATAAAATTACCGGGCAGGAATGTGTTGCTCTCGTAAAAGATGACGGTTCGGATAAAATTCCTCTTGTCAGGGTTCACAGTGAGTGTCTTACGGGTGATATCTTTCACAGTTTGAAATGTGATTGTAATTATCAACTGCACAGTGCTTTGAAAATGATTAACGAATACGGCAAAGGTGCGCTTGTTTATATGAAAGGACACGAAGGCAGAGGAATCGGGATTATTAATAAAATTAAAGCCTATCATTTGCAGGAAATGGGACAGGATACCGTTGAGGCAAATATTTCTCTCGGATTTAAACCTGATTTGAGAGATTACGGCATGGGGGCGCAGGTTATTGCGGATTTGGGGTTCAATAATTTTAATTTGATAACAAATAATCCGAAAAAAATCATCGGTTTGAATGGTTACGGATTAAAAGTACATGATATAGTAAAAATAGAACCGCAGATAAATTCTTATAACAAACGTTATATGGATACAAAACGCGAAAAAATGCATCACATGATATAAGGAATTGAGTATGCTCCCCTACACACATTACGAAAATGAAAACGATAACCTCAATTTTGAGGCAAGACTTTTGACGGCTGACGATTATAAGGGTTTTGCCGTTATATATGAGGATTTTAGAGAAAGAGCCGTAAGCGAATACAAGTTTGAGCTTGAACCTTTGGGGTTTGAAGATTTTGTCGATTCCGTTGAAAAAAATCTTATAGATTGTCTTGTACTTTTTGAAAACACCGTACCCGTTGCGTTTTTGGTTTATACAACGGCAATTTCGGAGGCTATTGAGCTTAATATTATCCATTCGTTTAAGATGGAAAATATGGCGGAACGCGGAATTTATCTTGTGAAAAAATTCCTTGAACTTACCAAAGCCGAAAGAGCCGAAAAAATTGTTTGTTATCCGATGCTCGGTTCTCAAAAAAATATCATAGGCGAAATTGCCAGATACGGATTTAAGTTTGTCGGTATTGCGGTTTTGAGATTTATGATGTCGGGAACAAATTCCCGCGATATTTTGAAAATGTCAGAGCTTTCCGAGTTGGAAGAAGGATATAAAATGGTTGAATGGGACGACAAGTATTTTGCTGATGCTGTGGAAGTTGTTCAGGAAGGCTTTGAAAACAGTGCAGATGCTTTGTTTGACCCGAGATTTAAAAGTATAGAAGGTACGCAGGATATTATAACGAAGATTGTAAAAGATTTGTATGCGGAATTTTTGCCCGAAGCAACTACAATTATGCTTTATAATAACGAACCTGTCGGATTTTGTTTTATGAATTTAACGGGCGGAAGAATAGCGAACATTCCGCTTGTGTCGATTAAAAAAGAACATCAGGGTAAGGGTTTGTCAAAACACATGCTCAAAAAGTCGGTTGAAAAACTTATTGAATGGGTTGATAACGGTGAAAAGCCGATAACGGAAGTTAATACGACAACAGAAACAAATAATTTTAATGCCCTAAGAATGTACAGACATTTAGGGTTCAAAGAGGATTATAACTACCCGCAGGCATATTTACCCGTAAAAAATTAATAAAGTGAGTTGAGTGAGTGAAGTGAGTTGAGTGAGTAAAGAATTTACGAAATAGCACCTCTTTTACATTGTTACTTTTTCATTGTCATTAGGAGAGCAAATTTTATCAACATAACTTCTGATAACACTTTACTCATCTTACTCACAACACTCACTAACGAAGTGCCTCACTTCACTCACTCAACTCACTTTTAAATATAGCACTTCGGTTCTTTGTCTGCTACGCCCGCATAAAGTTCAACAAATTGTTTTGCGGGACTTGAGTCGATTTTTGTGAGCAATACTTCTTCGATTTGGAAAAATCCTACATCACCCGACATTTCAATATCAATTCTAATGGGTTTTCTCTGCCCGTGATGTATTCCGATACGGTTGATTGCGTTAGCGGAATATTTGTGGATATCTCCGACTCTCGGTGTTGTATTTATTGACATCGGAATACGCGCTCTGCCTTTTGTCATGTCGCAACCGTCCGCAATAAGTATAATTCCCGCTTCTATTGAATGAATTTTTCTTGACGACATATGTCCGACAATGGCTTCCGTTGCAAGTGATTTTATTATCACACGTCTTTCAAGGTCGTCGGGAAATATATGTTCCAAAGTTCTTTTTATGATAGGTTGTGCCAAAAGAGCAGACATATCTTCGTGTCCCTGACGTCCTATCATCATTCCGAGGTCGTGCATCAAACCCGCAATAATTACCGCACACATGCTGTCGTCAAAAGTTCCGATTTCCTCAGCTTCAAGAGATGTCTGTATTCCCGAACGGTGCAAAATGTTTAACATTTTGATTGCATTTGCCGCAACCTGACGCATGTGAACAGGGCCATGATCGTTGTAACCCAAACGTTTTATGGATACATTGTTTGCATATTCCTGCATTATTTGAAGTTCTTCATCTTCAAAAAGAAAATTCGCCAATTTCAAACATATAGGTGTGTTTTCAAGACGTTTGAGTATTTTTTGTTCAAGTGAAAGTTCTTTAACCGATTTCATATAAACCTCTTAATACTATTATTGCCCGATAAATTAATTTTGTAAACATTGATTTTTATTGTAATATAAATAGTATGGAAATTCGTAAAAAAGTTTTGATAATAAAATTGTCGTCAATGGGAGATGTAATATTTAACATCCCGCTGGCGAATGTTTTGAAGGATAACGGTTACGAAGTTTCTTGGCTGACGAGCGAAAAGGGGATTGATATTGTAAAAGACAACCCTTGTGTCGATAAAGTATTTTTTGCACCCGTTGAAAAATGGAAAAAGAGCGGTAATTATTTTGCAAATATAAAAGAAATTTTAAGCATAATTAAAGAACTCAGAAAAGAAAAATTTGATATTGCGCTTGATACTCAAATGAGGATAAAAAGCCTTCCGTTTACGCTGTTTTGCGGAGCAAAACGCAGAATTGTGAATAAAGATGCCAAAGAATTATCGCAGTTCGGTGCGAATGAAAAAGTTAATTTTTCAAATAAAAATCAAGAATTTCACGTTTTGGATAACTATTTGGCTTTTGCAAAACATTTAGGGTTGAATACCGATAATATAAAAATGACTTTCCCCGAAAGCAGTGCGGAAGTTAAGCAGAGTGTTGACAAATTGTTGGAAAATCTTGACAGAACAAAACCGATTGCGGTTATTGCACCTTCTACCACTTGGATTGGAAAACATTGGGATAAAGATAACTGGAGGGAACTCGTTTCAAAAATCGAGGATAAATTTTCTCTTATTTATACGGGCATGAAAGAAAATCAGGAAATGACCGATTATATCAAGGGAAAAGGGATTGACTTGACGGGCAAAACCTCAAGGAAAGAACTTGTCGAAGTTTTGAAACGTGCTGATTTGGTTATATCGCTTGATAGCGGTACAACTCATCTTGCGTGGGCGGTTGGTATTCCAAAAATCCTTTCGATATTTTGCTGTACTCCTTCGAAAATCTATGCTCCGAGAGGGGACGAAAATAAATACAAATCGGCAGAAAATACTCTCTGCAAACCCTGCCACCACAAAAAATGCCCCAAAACCGAAAATAAATATATTTGTACAAAGTCGCCTTCGGTTGAAGAAGTTTATGAAAAAATTATCAAAATGATGTAATTTTATAACAATTTTTGTTTCATATCGGATAAACTTTTGCCGATAGCGGTTGTCATATTGTCATAAAAAATCAGTTCCGTATCGGTAGCATTAACAATTTTTTCAATGAGTTTATCTCTTGTGGGGTTGTTTGTGCTTTTAGGATTAAAGCCGAATTCTCTTAAATCAATATTTAAAACGCTAATTATCATAAAAAAAGTTTTTAATGACGGAATATAACAACCGTTTTCTATTCGGGAAACATGCTGTACACTCAAATCAATAAGTTCGGCAAGTTTTTCTTGTGTCAAACCCTGTTTTTTACGATATGTTTTAATTTTTTGTGCGATGAAAAATTTGTCATCAAACTTCATAATAATCACATCTCCACTATAAAAATATGATGTAAACAACAATAATTTAACAATGTATACATTAATAAATAGGGTTGTAATATGTGTAAAGAAATATAAACTTTTTATTATAATTATTTGTATACAACTATTTTTTTAATAAACTATATGCATACACATAATGGAGATTGCTTATGGGTGACTTTGCAAATTTTATAAACAATTTAAGTATTAGTATTCCTGTTTTTGAAGATAACATTGATAATGTAAAAGTATCTATAATTATACCTGCTTATAATTCGGAAAAATTTATTGTTAAATGTTTGGATTCAATTATTAAACAAACATTGAAAGAAATAGAAATTATTTGTATTGATGACGGTTCAACGGATAATACGAAATCATTAATTGCAGTTTTTGCGGAAAAAGACAAAAGAATAAAATTGTTATCGCAAAAAAATTGCGGTCAGAGTGCTGCCCGTAATTACGGAATAAAAGAAGCGAAAGGAGAATATATAGGTTTTGTTGATTCTGATGATTGGGTTGATAATGATTATTTTGAAAAACTTTATGAAACAGCAAAAAAATTTGATTGTGATATTGCTGCCGGAAACTTTTACAGACAGGGTAAAATTTTTAAATCCGTCAAGGTTAATTATGTAAATACGGAAGTTTTATATGAAACGGATTTAAAAATCCAAAAAGCATTTATTCCAAAATATAATTATGTATGGAATAAAATTTATCGCAGAAAAGCATTGTTAAAAACAAATATTTTATTTCCCGAAGGAATGTATTTTGAAGATATTTGTTGGCTTGTAAAAATCATATATTATCTAAACGGATTTGTAACTGTTCCGAATACTTTCTATTATTACAGAAGAAATAAAAATTCAACTGTCATGCAAAAATCAGTAAAGCATAAAAGAGATTTTTCTGTTGCGGTACAGGAATTTAACAGATTTATAAAAGAAAATAATATAAATATTTTGTTATCATATAAAATTAGAAAAAAAGATAAAATAAAGCTATTAGGATTACAAATATTGAAAATAGAGTATTATTATCCTGCTACAATAAAATATAAACTTTTTGGCTTTATAACATTGATAGAAATAGAAAAATTCAATCTTGAAAATTCTTTAACTTAGAACCAATCTATAAGTGCCTTTTTTTCGCCAAAATTTATATGAAAATTTTTTGCGATTTCATCACTTGTAAGAAATTTGTATCCCGTATTAAAAGCTAAGGGTTCGGGGATATTTTCGCCCAATTTTTTGTATTTTTCCATTGAGATTATTTTGGTTTCGTTATCGACAACGTTTGAATAATTTAATCCCTCAAATGCACAGAAAGGAATTTTTGACAAACCTTCGGGATTTATTGACATAAGTCCGAAACTTCTGCAAATTATTCCGCGAAAATCGTAGACGGAACATTCTTTATTAATCAAAAACGGACATTCGTAAGTAAAACCTTCGGTTTGTTTTTGTGATTTTATTTGAGAAATTTTTTCGGTTATGATTTTTTGTTTTTCGGGCGGAAGTTTTGAAAATCCTATCATCAAAAAATTAAATTCCGCTTGCGAAAACGGATACTCCCCGTTTTCACAACATTTTGAACACCCTTTTTTACAAAAAATATACGGCGATTGATTTTCAAAAAATCCCGCCAATTTTTTGTTCAAATATGCTATATACAACAGATAATCCGCAATATTAGTATTTTCCCGCATCAATTTGTCCTATCATATCCTGATATGCGGGGTTTGGCGAATTTTTTGCATAACGTGCAAGTCTGCGTTTTGCGATTGTTTTAAGATATTCTTTTTTTGCGGGATTTCCGTTTTGAATAAAGAATAACATAGCCTGTTTTCTGTGTTCAAAAAGCTGATCTTCGGGTTGTTTTGCAAGAACGTCACCGAATGTTTCGGGTCTTGTTTTTCTGTCCCATTCGTAGAAAGGGGTCTTTAAGAAACAGAATTTTTCCGCATAAGACAATATACAGGGAGTCCAAGAAACATCTTCATATTTCAAACCCTTGCCGAGCGGGTGTTCTTTTACCTTTGAGGCTTTGTAGAGTTTGTTCCAAATCGCACAGTTGTAATAGCCCGGGGTGTACATAATTTCAAGATATTTGTCGATATCATAAGGAACATTTTCCATAAACGGCAAATCGCAATGTATTGTATAACCGTTATTGTTTATTCTGTACAAAGGCGCGATAGCAACATCACAATCATTTTCTTTTATTGTTTTGTAAAGCGAGCTTATCATATCGGGACGGATTAAATCATCATTGTCCATAAACGCGATATACTCACCTTTTGCCTCTGCTATACCAAAGTTTCTTGTATCGGCAACTCCGCCGTTTTCTTTTTGGAAAGAAACAACGTTATCGTAATTTTTTGCGTACCAGTCAATAATTTTTTGAGTATCATCAGTACTTCCGTCATTTACTATTACGATTTCAAGGTTTGCAAAATCAGATGCGAGCGCGCTGTCAATACTTCTTGCTATATAATCTTTTGCGTTGTATGCGGGGATTATCAGTGACACATCAGGTTTTTCGTATTTTCTTATGCCAAGCCCCGTCGGTTTTGAAACTGCGGTGTATAATCTTCCGTCAGGGGTGTTTACAAAAGATTTTACAACAAATTTTGTACTGCCTTTAAATTCCGTTATTTCAAAATAATGTCTTAATCCGTCATTCGTTTCAAATACGGGCATGTCCGAATTTTCCGTACAAACAACAAATCCGTCCGCATCTCCTTTAAAATTCCACGATAAAAACATGTTGAAATTAAGGGATTTGTACATGGAAGTTGATTTGAAAATATTTTCTCCGCCTTTAAATACGGGTGATGAGGCTAAAAATTCTCTGCCGTTATCCCCTTTTTTAAACGGTTTGATTTTATATTCGGTGTTTTGGGATTTTTCAACCGAAATAAACTCTGCATCAGAATTTTTTACTCCGCCGAAATTTTCTTCGTTTTCGCTTTTATAAAGTCTGTAACCGTCTGCCCCTTCGTATTTGCTGTAATAAAATTTTTCATCTTTTTCATTTTCAGATGTTGGTATAACATCAATCGTATCGAGTTTGAATTGACGTTTTGACGTTTTTCCGACAATTTTACCGTTTCTTACGGCTTCAACAAAACATTCGTTGTCGCCGAAAGGAACAAGTGAAAGTCTTACTTGCGTGTCGTTATAAACCTTTGCGCATTCACAAAAAAATTCGTCTTTTTTCAAAAAAACTCTGTAATAATCACATCTGACTTTTGACCATTTTAATATAATTTTTGAACCTTTTAATTCTATTCCTAAATCCATATATCTCTCCGACTGATATTATAGCAGAAAAATTTTTTCTGTTATAATAAAACTAAGGAGAAAAAGTTATGGCTAAGAGATTTTTAATTTTTGCATTTTTATTTATGGCAGGTGCTTCGGTTTTTGCAGAAAACGAACCTTTAAATGTCAATATGACACCGAAAAATACATTTTCGGGTTACAGCAGTGAAACTCGTGTGAATTATCCGCGTATAAACAATTCTTACTATAACTTTAACGAGCAAAGACGAAACGAAATTTTGAAACCGAAATCGGTAAGGGAAATTACAAATTCATCCAATATGGACAGAACAACTGCGCCCATGACTTATGACCGATTTCCGAAAAATTACGACAGTTCAAATATGATGCAGTTTCAAGAACTTCAAAGCGGTATCCAAAATATGCATATGGGTTATTAGTTGCAAAGTTTGAAAATTTATGTCAAAATAACAAAGTATTAAAAAACGGGGGAATGAATTATGTCAACTTTTATTGAAGATGTTTACGCAAGACAAATATTGGATTCGCGCGGTAATCCGACGGTTGAGGTTGACGTAAAACTTACAAACGGCATAAAAGGTCGTGCCGCAGTGCCTTCTGGTGCTTCAACGGGAATTTTTGAGGCACTTGAACTTCGTGACGGCGACAAATCCAAATATATGGGTAAAAGCGTTAAAAAAGCCGTTGATAACGTAAACAATATTATTGCTCCCGAACTTATAGGAGAAAAGGCTTCGCACCAAAAAGAAATTGACACGTTTATGATTGATATGGACGGTACGGAAAACAAATCCAAATTGGGTGCGAATGCGATTTTGGGTGTTTCGCTTGCTGTTGCAAAAGCTGCCGCAAAGGCTTATGATATGGCTCTTTACAGATATTTGGGCGGTATAAATGCTCTCACTTTGCCCGTACCTATGATGAATATTATAAACGGCGGGGTTCATGCCGATAATAATATTGATTTTCAGGAATTTATGATTGCACCTGTCGGGGCGGAAAGTTTTTCGCACGCTATTGAAATGGGTTGCAATGTTTTTCATACGTTAAAAAATGTTCTCAAGAATAAAGGCATGGCGACTTCTGTCGGTGATGAAGGCGGTTTTGCGCCAAATCTTTCTTCAAATGAGGAAGGTATTGAGGTTATTCTTGAGGCTATTGAAAAAGCCGGTTATGATACAAATAAGATTAAAATTTGTTTGGACGTAGCATCTTCCGAGTTTTATGAAAACGGTCTTTATAATTTGAAAGGTGAGGGAAAAACTCTTGATAATGCAGGCATGACGGAATTTTTGGCGGATTGGGTTAAAAAATATCCGATAATTTCGATAGAGGACGGCATGGCAGAGCAGGATTGGCAGGGCTGGGAAATGCTTACTCAAAAAATCGGTAATCATTGCCAGCTTGTCGGTGACGATTTGTTTGTTACCAATACGAGAAGATTGGCTGACGGGATTAAACGCAAGGTTGCAAACTCTATTTTGATTAAAGTAAATCAGATTGGTACGTTGTCGGAAACTTTGGACGCAATTTCAATGGCTCACGCAGCGGGTTATACGACAATAATTTCACACCGTTCGGGAGAAACCGAAGATACGTTTATTGCGGATTTGGCGGTAGCGGTAAATGCGGGTCAAATTAAAACAGGTTCGGCATCACGTTCCGACAGAATGGCAAAATACAATCAACTGTTGAGGATTGAACAGAAATTGGGTTCTGCCGCAAAATATATCGGATTGCAGGCATTTAACGGACAAAAATGATGTATTTGTTATTTTAATTCACCTCCTGACGCATCGGACGTAGTGAGCATAGGTAAGCGGTACTATGGTGCGAGCACCGATTCCAAACTGTTGCCTCAAAGCCTTACCCGAATTAAAGACCGTACCCGACCAAAAGTCACTGCCCGATATACCAAGCAAGTTGCCTGTCATAGCCATAAGGGAAATTTCGTCCCTATCCGGCACACGATAGTCCTTACCAAACTGGTCGTAACATGCTTGTCCTGCTTGTTGGAAAGTTCTTGTGCTATGAGCCTGTCCACGACCTGCTGAACTCCAATCATAGTCAGCAGGTAAAACTGCTACTGCTCTTGTTTCTTCGTTCGGATAATAAACTCCTGCCAAGCCTATATCTTTTCCGACTACGTTCGGACCGCCCTTACCGTTCATGTCATAAATTGCGAAGAAACACATGTGGTTTTGGGTATAGTAATAATAATTTTCATTCATTGCGGCAGTGTTTTTAACATCAGGTTCGCATGCTCCGTTGTAGAATAAGTTCACGCTATATCCGTTATTCATTACAAATCCGTAGCTATTTTTATCTGCGTATGCTTTGGTTGCGGTTGTTCCATAATTGAATACTGTATTTGCGGTTTGCTCTTTCATTTTTGTCGGCATATCCATTTCGGTTTTGCCGTCTGTTTTGAAAAATTTTGAAGGCAATCCGCAATCTGACAAATGCGCGCTGTCGCACATTTTCGCAATCGACAATTTGTTTGCCAAACGGTTTTTTACAAAATCTTCTGCATCACTTGCTCCCGTTATATTACCCTCGATTGCGAGCAATTTCCCCGCTTCACCGATTGAATTAAGGACTTTTCTTTTTGCATTGTCGTAGCTGTGGTATTTGATGTTGTTAATCAACGCAGGCATAGTTATTGACGCAACAACACCGATAATACTCAATGTAATTAATACTTCCGCCAAAGTAAAAGCGTTAAACTTTTTCATATATCCTCCTTTTGATAAATTTATAATAGTACATAGATATTACTTTTGTCAATATGAAAAAAGAACATTTATATTGTTTATTATAAATCAATAATGTTCTATTTTTATAACAACGAAAGTAACAAGTAAGGTATGGAAGAAAAACTCTTAATCGGGCAAAAAATACGTGAAAAACGTAAACGTAAACACATGACTCAATTTATGCTTGCCGAAAAAGTCGGATTACACGAAAAACAAATTTCAAGAATTGAATCGGGATTAAATTTTCCAAACTTAATCAGTTTTTTAAAAATAATTTCCGTACTTGATTTAAAACTTTCTGATTTTACTTATCAAAACGAAATTAAAGAGAATTATCTTAAAGATGATATTGCATATATTTTAAAAAATGCCAATGATACGGAATTAAAAATTTATCTTGATGTTTTGAAATCACTCAAAAAAAATTTTAAAGCACTAAAAAAGGCGGAATAAATCCGCCTTTTTAAATATTTGAGTTTAAATTAGTGAACCAATGAAAGTTTCATTGTTTTTTCGATAATTTCGTTTAGACTTTCGGCTTTCAAAGAAGCTCCGCCAATCAAAGCTCCGTCAATATCCGATTTTGACATTTGTTCTTCGATTGTTGAAGGTTTAACCGAACCGCCGTAAAGAATTCTGATTGAATCAGCGGCTTCACTGCCGGAAACTTCTTTTACAACGTTTCTAATCATTGCAATTACTCTGTTTGCTTCATCAGCATCACAGGTTTTTCCTGTTCCGATTGCCCAAATGGGTTCGTAAGCGATTACGGATTTTGCAACATCGTCAGAAGATATTCCTTCCAAAGCTGCTTTAATTTGACCTGCAATCCAAGAATCCGTTACGCCTGATTCTCTTTGTTCAAGAGTTTCACCGCAGCAGATAATCGGAATCAAACCGCCTGCCAAGATTGCTTTTGCCTTTTTGTTAATCATTTCATCTGTTTCAGAGAAATATTGACGTCTTTCGGAGTGACCGATAATTACGTAATCACAACCTGCATCTTTAAGCATTTCAACGGAAATTTCACCCGTAAATGCGCCTGAAGATTCCCAGTGGCAATTTTGACCCGCAATAGCGATTTTTTTACCGCCGCAGCCACAGTCGCATGAGACCGAATGAACTGCAGAAATTGATGTGAATACGGGAGCGATTACGATTGTCGGCAATTCTACCGCAGTGTAATCTTTTACGAAATTTTTAACACCTTCAAATACCGATTTAGCTTCGGATTGAAGTAAATTCATTTTCCAGTTTCCTGCAATAATAGGTTTTCTTGACATAATTTTCTCCTTTTTTGTCCTATTTACACTAAATATTATATATAGAAAAAATATATTTGCAATTTAGGCAGGCGATTAATTTTCAAATTCAACTTTACATTATTTAACTTATTTACATCAACTTGATATAGTTGTATTATTATAATAGCAGATATAGGAATAACAAATTGACTGATAAATATTATATAAAAGGCGGTACCCCCCTCAGAGGTGAAGTTTCAATAGGCGGAGCAAAAAATTCGGTTTTAAAATTGATGGCTGCCGCAATATTGGCTAAAGGGGAAACAAAAATTTATAACGTTCCCGATTTGACTGACGTAGAGATTATGCTCAGTGTTATTGCGCAATTAGGGGCAAAAACTTCTTATGACAAAAATGAAAAATCCGTTGTGATAGATGCAACGGATTTGACAAGCGTAACTGCAAAATATGAACTCGTTAGCAAAATGAGAGCATCATTTATTGTATTAGGTGCATTGGTATCACGTTGTAAAGAAGCAGTTGTCGCGCTTCCCGGAGGTTGTGCAATCGGCGAAAGACGTGTCGATTTTCACATAAAGGGCTTGGAAGCATTGGGCGCAAAAATCAAAATCGAAAACGGTTATGTTCACGCAAAAGCTCCAAAATTGGTCGGTACGGATATTTATTTGGATATCCCCTCTGTCGGAGCAACTGAAAACCTTATGCTTGCGGCAATTTTGGCGGAAGGTTCAACGCATATTCAAAACGCGGCTCAAGAACCCGAAATTGTTGATTTGGCAAACTTCTTAAATTCAATGGGTGCAGACGTCAACGGAGCGGGTACTTCCGAAATCGTTATTAACGGTGTAAAACAGGATAGCCTTCATCCGATCGAATATACGACAATTCCCGACAGAATTGAGGCGGGAACATTTATGTCAGCAATTATTGCAACAAAAGGAAAAGCAATAATTAAAGGGGTTTTCCCCGCGCATTTGACGTTTTTTACGGATAAACTTTTGAAAATGGGAGCGAATATCAAACTTATCGAACCCAATTCTTTGGAAGTTTCCTGCAAAAACAGATTAAATTCGATAAACTTTGTAACTCAGCCGTACCCGGGTTTTCCGACAGATTTGCAGTCAATGGCAATGACTCTTTTGACATGTGCAAACGGTGTGGGTATTATAACCGAAAGCCTTTACGAAAACAGGTTTATGCAGGTTCCCGAACTCAGACGTATGGGAGCGGATATTCATCAGGACAGAAACCACGCAATAATTAAAGGGGTTAAAAAACTTACGGGAACAACTCTTGCGGCAAGTGATTTGAGAGCGGGAGCATCTCTCGTTGTTGCGGCATTAATGGCTGAAGGAAATTCTACAATCGAAAACTTACATCATATAGATAGAGGATACGAAAATTTTGAAAATAAGCTAAGATTATTGGGAGGAAAAATTGAGAGAAAAAATGAGGAAATAATTTCTCCCGTTAATCCGACAATTAATCTAACGGAGGGCTTACTCTAATGTCACCTGCTTACAAACGCTGGTATGATCACGATCCGCTATTATTGGAAGTCATTGAGCTTTTGAAGAATTATCAAACGGAACTGAGAGCTCAAGCAGAGATATTTTTGCAAAAAATAGAAGAAAAAGTTTCCAAAGAAACGATTGATAAATTTTACGCAATGGTAAAACCCGTCAACGCTAACAACCGTTGGTATGACAAAGACCCTGTAATATCAAAGACAGTAGAAATTTTGAGGATTGTTCCGCCCGAAGCTCAAAAAATTTGCGCCCAAAACTTTATTAGAACTCTTAAAGAAATGGGCATTGAATACGAAAGTCCGAACAAAACGGACGTAAAATAAAAAAAAGACGGTCTTGTGACCGTCATTTTTTATGTTTTCCTATTTTCCTATTGATTGACGACTTTTGATACAAATTTTACCGCATCAAAGAACGAATCTCTAACAAATTCTTTAGCCAGCGTTTTAATCGGTCTGTCCTCAATTACGTCAAATACGTAATAAATCGGGTCTTTTGAGTTGTTAAAACGCATTCTTCTGTCTTTTTGAGCAAGGTAATTGTAATCTTCAATACTGAATTCCTTAGTCTGTTCAGCCTTAGCTCTTTTTCTTAACAAAGAACCGAACTGACCGTTTCCGCTCGTATTATTATTAGATTCCGCAGTAGTTGGTAACATTTTCTTTCTCTCTCTTATCTCTTACATATATATAAAGTATATAGTTAAGAAAAAATTGCCTTTTTTGAAAAAGAAATGTTAAGAAATTGTAATAATTATTCTATGATATCTTCAACTATTCTGTAAATCAGTCTTACATTATGTTCGGAAGTGTTTTTTATTTTTGAGGTTATTATTTCTATTAATTCTTCGACCGGTTTATAATGTTTAAATTTGAAAAAGTTTTCTATTTCGGAATTTAGTGCTTTTGACAATTTTACTAACATTGAAAAAGAAGGGGTAGAGCTTCCTGTTTCCAATCTTGATACATATTTTTCGTCAACGTTTAGTCTTTCGGCAAGTTCGGATTGCGACAAACCGTTTTCTTTTCTGATTTCTTTTAATCTTTTTCCAAAAAATTTTTCATCATTTGTCATAAATAACCTCTTGTCAATAAATCTAAAATATATAAACGACTTATAAAACTACTAATTTAGAATATTTATATTGACAAAATATTACAAATAGGTATATAATATTTTTAGCAAGTAGTATTTTGCTTATAAAATCAACTAAATTGTTAAAGGAGAAATTATGAACAAAAAAGATGCTAAAGCATTTACACTCGCAGAAGTATTGATAACATTGGGCATAATCGGAGTTGTTTCGGCAATGACTTTGCCGACATTAATTGCAAATTACCAAAAGCGTGAAACAGTAAATCGCCTTAAACAAACATACAGTATCCTTTATCAAGCCGTCAGAATGTCAGAAACCGAAAACGGACTTTTGGAAACCTGGGAGATACCGAATACATCATCATACACTGCTAATGACTGTTATAGCAAGGGAAAAGCATTTTTTGAACAGTACCTTAAACCGTATATGAAAATTGCAAAAGATTGTACAGTTTCAGAATGTTGGGCAGAAAATCTTACTCGTCCAAATGGAGCAACTTTCAATTTTAGCAATTTAAAAACATACAATATTGTACTTGCAAACGGGACTGTTGTTGCGTTTTATCCACGCGAAACTGTTGTTGAACTTTATACTGATTTGAACGGCAAGAAAGGTCCGAATAAAGTAGGTATAGATTGGTTTGACATTGTAATATCTAATAAATCAAGAAATGATATTTGGGGTAATTTTAATAAAAGCGGATTATATATGTTAGGTCAAGGTAATGACAGAACAACATTAACATCAGGGAAGTATGGTTGTTCAAAAACTGCAACAACTTCTGCAGGTACATACTGCGGAGCATTAATTATGCATGACGGGTGGAAAATCGAGAAAGACTATCCTTGGTAAATAAAGTTGGGTAAGTAGGATAAGTTTGGTAAGTTGGGTAAGTACTTATCAGCAAAAACGGCATTGGGATTTTTTCGGTGCCGTTTTTTATTCCCCTCGCCCCTTGAGGGAGAGGGAAATTTTTCAATGCGAAAACGAAGTTTGAGCATTAGAAAAATGGGTGAG
>CADBNI010000045.1 GCA_902795965.1 uncultured bacterium | reverse complement strand
GTGAGTTTGTCCGCCTTAGGTTGAGCCGTACAAATTATTAGCGAACGAAGTTATGGTCGGGAGTTTCTTTGGTTTCTTTCTTGTCGGTACAAGAAAGAAACTGCGGGGTGCAGGGGCTACATAAGCCCCGCATACAATTAAACCCCTCACCCGTTTTGCTAAACTCACATTAGTTCGTTAAGCAAAACTACCCTCTCCCCGTTTGGGAGAGGGTAGAATAAACAATAAGACTATTCACATAATGATAAATATGATGTATTATGTGTTTGTGACTGTTTTAGAAGTAAAAAATCTAAATTTGGGTTTTAATTGTGAATGCGGATTTCGTCAGGCATTGTTTGATGTTTCGTTTTCGCTTGAAAAAGGCAGGATACACGCGCTTGTAGGCGAATCGGGCTGCGGAAAAACAATCAGTGCAATGAGCATACTCGGTTTGCTTCCAAAAACCGCAAAAATTACGGGCGGAGAGATTATTTATAACGGTGAAAATCTTTTAAACAAAAAAAATATAAACAAAATTAGGGGTTCAAAAATAGCTCTTATCCCGCAAGATCCTATGACTTCGCTAAATCCGCTTTATACAATAGGTAATCAGCTTTTGGAAGTTATAAATATTCATCAGGGTCTTAAAGGCGAAAAGGCTTATAAAAAAGCGGTTGAGGCACTTGAAGCGGTACAAATTCCCTGTGCTTCGGAAAGAATGAATTCGTATCCGCACGAATTTTCGGGCGGAATGAAACAGCGTGCTATTATTGCGATGGCACTTGCGTGCAATGCGGAAATTTTGATTGCTGACGAGCCTACAACGGCACTTGACGTAACAATACAAGCTCAAATTATGAATCTGCTAAATCAAATCAAGCCTGATACATCAATTCTTTTGATTACTCATGATTTGGCACTTGTCGGCGAAAATGCCGATGAAGTATCGGTTATGTATGCGGGAAGAATTGTTGAAAATGCCCCTGCAAAAGAATTTTTTGAAAATCCTTCTCATCCGTATTCACAGGCGCTTTTGCGTTCACTTCCTTCGGATAGAGCGAACAAGCCAGAAACAATACAAGGACAGCCTCCTTCAATTCGGCAGGATATATCGGGTTGCAGATTTCACCCGCGTTGTGACAGGTGTATGGAAATTTGCACCGATAAAATTCCCGTTTTGGAAAATATCGGTGCAAATCATTACAGAGCTTGTTTTTTGTGTGATTAATTTACCAGAGGCTTATCAAATTTGATGCAAGATTTGCATAATTTGAGAACGGACTTGAATTATTGTTTGAGCTGTAAATACCGGTATTATAATCGTTACCTGATTTACTGTTTTGCAAAGATGCGCTTATTGTATTAAGCATATTTGAATTTGCCTGATTTTGAATATCCTGCAAAAATTCCAAATAAGTATATTTTTTGAGAAGCTCATTTTTAACAAGCTCGTCTTGTTTTGCCGTAACATCTTTAGCCAAATCGCTCATTGCTTCGGCGCGTTTGGATTCAATCGAATTTAATTTATCCATAAATACGGAGTTGTCAAAACTACCAAATCTTGAAGCGATATCGGTTTTAAGATTGTTAAGCACAGGCTCATAGGTTTCCGCAATCAATTTTTGTCCGTTTTGCTTGTATGCTTTAATTTGTTTGTTTAAGTTTTTTTGAGTATTTTTATCAAACACATTTACTTTTGACAGAGATTTTGCGAATTGTTTTTGAGCATAATCGTATGCTTTTTGTTCGGCTGATGACATTTTGTAATCCGAAATAACATTGTCGCCGTCTTTTCGTGTAACTACTTTGTCAACACCGTTGATTGAGATTGTTCCCGTAGAATAGGAGGGACGTGATGATTTTCCCATATTATTTTCCTTTCCGGGACAAAATTTAGTGAATAAAAGGCAACTATATTATATCACATATTCCGTCAATCTGTAAAGTTTGTGTTATAATTCTGGTATGGAAATTGAAAATATACAGGAATTAATTAATAAAAAAGATTTTGAGCAGGCAAAGACAGCACTCGCGGAAGTTATAAAAAATGACGAAAAAAATATTGAAGCCCTTAAACTTTTGGGGCTTTGCCATGTAAATTTAGGCGAATTTAAAGAAGGACAACAGGTTTTTGAAACGGTTGTAAAATATTTTGATGATGCCTCAAGCTGGTTTTATCTTGCAAACTGTTATGATAATTTGGACGATTATATTCACGCAATCGCGGCTTATGAAGAAGTTATTCGTATGAGAAGCGAATATATTGATGCGTACAAAAATCTCGCGATAGTTTATGTCAAAAACAAAGAACCCGAAAAAGCCGTTGAAACCGCAAAAAAAGCTCTAAATTATACGGATAATGATTATTCGGTTTATTATATAGCAGGGACGGCTTGTATGGCTTTGAAAAACTTTGACGAAGCCGCGAGATATTTGGAAAAAGCACTTAAACTCAACCCCGAACACTCTCAGCTATATAACAACTTGGGAACTTGCTACGTTACTACGGGAAACCTTGAAAAAGCATACGAAAATTTTTTCAAAGCAAGCGAATACGATCCTAAAAATTCCATAACATACTTTAATATCGGTTCTATTTTACAAATGCAGAACAAGCATAAAGAGGCATGTGAATTTTTCTCAAAGGCTTATGAAATCGACAAACAGGACAATTATTTGGTTTCGCTTGCGCTTTCTGAGGTTAAATCGAATAATTTTGCAGATGCAATAAATCATTACAAAATCCTTGTTTCGCATCATCCGGAAAAAACTAATTTTCAATACAATTTGGCATGCTGTTATGATGCGGTGGGAGAATACGGTAATGCAATAATTATTCTTGCGCATTTGGTTATGCTTAACCCCAAATCTGTTTCAATGTTAAGAAAATTAGCTAATATTTATATTAAAACGGGTAAATTCCTTAATGCCAAAGAATTGTACGAAAAAATTATTTTGCAGGGTAATGCATCTTACGAAATTTACTACGAATTTGCAAATATTTGTGCAAAAACCAACGACATTGATAAGGCTGAAAAAATTCTGAAAAAAGTTATTGAACTTAATCCGAATTTTGCAAAGGCGCATAAAGATTTGGGGGTTTTGTATTTGAGCAAAAGACTTTTTGATTATGCACAAGATGAGTTTGAAACAGCTTTAAAAATAGCTCCGAATGATTTTGACTGCGTATTTGAGTATGCAAATTATCTGCACTCAACGACAGATTTTGATAAAGCCGATGAATACTATCAAAAAGCAATAGAACTAAAGCCTGAAAATATGGAAGCTCTCGGGTTTTCGGCGTTGAACAAAATGCTTTTGAACGATTTGGATACCGCATATTCTCAAATAGAAACCGTTTTAAATCACCATTGTCATGACGGTTTTATGTACTATATTGCGGGAAAAATCAGATTTCTGCAAAACAAATTTGAAGATGCTAAGATGTTTTTCATTAAGTCCTACGAACTTGAAAAAGCAAGTGATGTTGAACAAATGCTTGGTCTTTGCTATTTTGAATTAGGGAATTACGAACAGGCAAATGGAATTTTTAAACACTTGTTGCAGGAAAATCCCATGAATATTAATCTTTTGCTTAACAGTGCAAAATGTTACGAAAAACTTGAGGATAAAGATTCCGCGCTAAAAACACTCGATCAGGTTGTGGAAATCCTTCCAGAATGCGAAGAAGCGCAGGAAATGATTAGAGCAATTTCATAAAAAAGAAAAGGAAAAATTATGCTAACCGGAAACGAAATCAGACAATTATATTTAGATTACTTTAAAAATAAACATCAACATACGGTTGTTGAAAGTTCGAGCCTTGTGCCTGACAACCCGACAGTGCTTTTGACGACGGCAGGCATGTTGCAGTTTTTACCGATATTTTTGGGTATCGTAAAATCTCCCTATGACCCTGCAAGAGCAACTTCTTGCCAAAAATGCGCAAGAGCGGGCGGAAAAGACAGTGATATCGAAAACGTTGGCAGAACTCCCCGCCATCATACTTTCTTTGAAATGCTCGGCAATTTCTCATTCGGTGATTATTATAAAAAAGAAATTATTCCCTGGGCTTGGGAATTTGTTACCGAAGTTTTGAAATTGGATAAAGACAGATTGTGGATTACGATATTTGAAACTGATGATGAAGCGTACAATATTTGGCGCGAAGTCGGAGTTCCCGCGGAAAGAATTAAAAGAAAAGGTAAAAAAGATAACTTTTGGGGACCTCCGGGGGCATCAGGTTCTTGCGGTCCTTGTTCCGAAATTCACTACGATTTGGGCGAGCAATACAAATGCGACCACCCGAATTGCGGTATAGATACCTGTGAATGCGACAGGTGGGTTGAAATTTGGAATCTTGTATTTACGGAACTTTATCAGGACGAAGAAGGTAATCAATCCCCGTTGGAAAGCAAAAACGTTGATACGGGCATGGGTTTGGAACGTATTACAATGGTTTGTCAGGGGGTTGCATCAACTTTTGAAACAGATCTTTTGAAACCGATTATGGATAAGGTTTGCGAAATGAGCGGTGTGCCTTACAAAAAATCCGAAAAAACCGACATTTCTTTACGTATAATTACAGACCACGCAAGATGCGTAACTTTCCTTATTTCTGACGGTGTAATCCCGGGGAACGAAGGCAGAAGCTATGTTTTGAGAATGATTTTGCGCAGAGCGTTACGTCATGGCAAAATTTTGGGTATGGATTTACCTTTCTTGTACAAACTTGTTGACGTTGTTGTTGAAAATTACGGCAAAGCATATCCCGATTTGGTAAAAAATAAGGCAAAAATTATCGATACGATTAAAAAAGAAGAAGAACGTTTCAGCCAAACTCTTGACAGAGGCTACAAAATGCTTGACGAATTTATTGCGGGTAAAAAAGATATTGACGGCGAAAGTGCTTTTAGACTTTATGATACGTTCGGATTTCCTTTGGAACTTACGAAAGAAATTGCCGAAGAAAACGGCTTGAATGTAGATGAAGAAGGTTACAAGCGCGCAATGCAGGAACAAAAAGACCGTGCAAAAGCCGCAACCGCAAAAATCAGTGTAACGGGTGACATCAAATATGCAAAAATCGAAAACGAAGTCGGTTCGACAGAATTTGTCGGATATTGTGAAAACGAATGTGACGCAAAAATTCTTGCGACCGTTGAAGGCGAAGGTTATGTCGATATAGTGTTGGACAAAACTCCTTTCTATGCTGAATGCGGAGGTCAAGTTGGAGATAGCGGATTTATCGAAAACGAAAATCTTAAAGCCGAAGTTTTGACAACATTCAAGGTTAATAAACTTTTTGTTCAAAGATGCAACGTTTTGAACGGTGAAATTACAATAGGTGAAACCGTTCATGCAAAAATTGATGTTGCAAAACGTGAAGAAATCAGACTTCACCACTCGTCTGCTCACCTTTTGCAGGCTGCGTTGATAAAAGTTTTGGGCAGTGAAGTTCATCAGGCGGGTTCACAGGTTGAAGAAAACAGAATGCGTTTTGACTTTACGTTCTCGCGCGCAATGACGACTGATGAAATTTCCAAGACCGAAGATATTGTCAACGGCTGGATTGCGAACGGATTGCCCGTTGTAACCGAAGAAATGGATATTGAACAAGCAAAACTTACGGGGGCAACGGCACTTTTTGGTGAAAAATACGAAGATGTTGTTCGTGTTGTTTCTATGGGTGAAGGCGACAAGTGCATTTCCAAAGAATTTTGTGCAGGTACTCATGCAAGAAATACACGCGATTTGAGATTGTTCAAGATAGTTTCCGAAGGCGCAATTTCTGCCGGTACAAGACGTATTGAGGCAGTTGTTTCAACTGCGGCTTTTGAATTTATGAACGCAAAAGTTAAAGAAATTGATAAACTCTCTTTGATGTTCAAAGTTCATTCGGAAGAAGTTTTTGAACGTGTTGAAAAATTGCAGGAAGAAAATCGCGAACTATCTAAACAAATCGAAAAACTTGAAGAAGAAAATTCTAAAGCAAAATTTGCCACATTCCTTTCAAAAACGCAGGATATCGAAGGCGGAAAGCTGTTTATAACAAAGATTGACGATAATATCAAGCCTATCGGTTTGAAAATTGGTGTTGAATATTTATCTCAAAAATTGGGTGACAGTATTATCGTTCTTGCAAACAGCAAAACCGTAATTTCCAAGGTTTCCGACAGTTTTGTAAAACGCGGTGTTCAGGCGGGTAAAATCGTTGGTGAAATTGCTCGTGCAACTGGTGCAAACGGCGGAGGCAGACCGAATTTTGCACAAGGCGGAATTAAAGATGCCTCAATGCTCGATGGTGTCCTTGCAAAAATTGAAACCGAATTGAAAAAATAGTTTTAAACTTCTTTGAACTCGATTTTAAAAAAGAAAAAACGGGGCTTTTGCCCCGTTTTTTATATCGCTTGTGCGCATTCTTCGCAAATACCGTCGTGATTTAGTTTTCTGTATTTCCAACAGCGTTCGCATTTTTCGCCTTCGGCTTTGCATACCCAAACGGTAAATCCGTCCTCTTTGTATTCGTTGAGGTAATCTGCGGGTTTTTCTTCGGTTACATAAGCCTGTGAAGTAATAAATATGTTGCAGAGTTCGTCCTCGTTTGCTTTCAGAATTTCATTATCTTCAGTATTGAGATAAACCGCAACTTCAAGCGAACTTCCAACCTGTTTTTCCGCTCTCAAAGGTTCAATAGCGCGTGTAACAACTTCTCTTGCTTTCAGTATTTTCGAAAAATCTTCATCAAGTTTTTCGTTGTTCCATTCCGCTTTTGGTTTGCACCAATCGGAGAGCAAAATACTTTCCAAACCGTCTTTTTGGCATTCGGGAACGCTAAACCAAATATCTTCCGCCTGATGAGGCATTACAGGAACGAGCATTCTGACCAAAGTTTGTAAAATCTCATACAAAACAGTTTGGCATGCTCTGCGTGACAAGGATTTTTTGCCCGCAGTGTATAATCTGTCTTTTACAATATCAAGATAGAATGAACTTAAATCCACTGCCGCAAAGTTTTGCAACTGTTGGAAGTATTTATAAAATTCATAGTTTTCAAATGCTTCCGTTACGCTTACGATAAGTTTGTTGAGCTTATGGAGTGCAAATTTGTCGATTGCTTTCAAATCTTCATACTTAACGTAATCAACCGCAGGGTCAAAATCAAAAATATTTCCGAGTAAAAATCTTGCGGTATTTCTTGTCTTTTTAAAGATTTCGGCAAGTTGTTTTATTATGTTGTCACCGATTTTTGTATCGTTGCGGTAATCAACCGAAGCTGCCCACAATCTCAAAATATCAGCGCCGTAATTTTTGATAATATCGTCAGGTCTGATGTAATTTCCGAGAGATTTAGACATTTTTCTTCCGTCCTCACCGAATACAAATCCGTGAGTCAAAACCTGTTTGTACGGTGCAATTCCCTGTGTTGCAACAGAAGTCAAAAGTGATGATTGGAACCAGCCTCTGTGTTGATCTGAACCTTCGAGATACATTTCAACGGGAGTTGTGCCTAATTCTTCCGAGCGTTTGTTTACAACCGCGCGCCAAGTTATACCCGAGTCAAACCAAACGTCCATAATGTCGTTTTCTTTTTTAAAATGTGCAGAGTTTCCGCATTTCGGACACTTGAAACCGCTCGGCAAAAGTTCTTCTATACTATGATTTACCCATGCATCAGAACCTTCTTTTTCAAATATTTCCGCAACGTGGTTAATCGTTTCGTCCGTAACGATTACTTCTCCACAATCTTCGCAATAAAAAACAGGAATAGGCACACCCCAAGCACGTTGACGCGAAATACACCAATCGGTACGTCCTGCAACCATATTTGAAATTCTTGCCTCACCGCCTGCGGGAATCCATTTTACTTTTTTGATTTCTTCAAGAGCTTTATCTCTGAATTTGTCAACTTTTACAAACCATTGAGGAGTTGCTCTGTAAATTACGGGGTGTTTGCATCTCCAACAGTGCGGGTAACTGTGGCTGATTTCCTGACGTTTTACGAGTGCCTGAGTATTTTCAAGCATATCTATAACCATTGAATTACCTTTGTAATAAGGAACTCCTACAAGTTCCGGAATTTGACATTCTTCCTTCCAACAGCCTTTGCTGTCAAGCGGTGAAAATACCTCAATTCCGTATTTACAGCCGACTTCCCAGTCCTCAAGCCCGTGACCGGGGGCAGTGTGTACCAAACCAGTACCGGCATCAAGAGTAACATGGTCGCCTAAAATGATTTTGGATTTTCTGTCAACAAGCGGGTGATGAACTTCCAATAGTTCAAAATCCTGTCCGATGGCAGTTCCGACAACTTTTATATCTTCTTTTTGCCAATCCGCATCAGCAAGGAAAACATCAAGCAAATCGCTTGCCACAACGTAAATATCGTTTTTATATTCAAATAAAGTATATTCAAACTTAGGATTCATTGAAATAGCAACGTTTGAAGGAATTGTCCAGGGCGTTGTTGTCCAAATGATGGCGTAAATTTCTTTTTCTGTGTCATTCTGAGCGTAGCGAAGAATCTCATAGATTTTCTTTGTACTTTCATCATCAAATTTAAATCTTACGTAAATTGAATCTGATGTAACATCAGCATATTCAACTTCGGCTTCTGCGAGAGCGGTTTCGCAAGATGCACACCAATAAACGGGTTTTAAACCTTTTTCGACATAACCTTTTTTGTACATATCGCCAAAAACTCTTACCTGTTCGGCTTCAAAGTCGGGTTTTATTGTCAAATAAGGATTTTCCCAGTTGCCTAAAACCCCGAGGCGCTTGAATGCGGCTTCTTGTCCCAAAAGACTTTTGTGAGCATATTCACGGCATTTTTGTCTTAATTCGTAAGGGGTTAAGGCATTTCTTCCGCCTTTTATGTTTTTGACAACCGCGTTTTCAATCGGCAAACCGTGTGCGTCATAACCCGGAACATAAGGTGTGTAATATCCTGATTGAGCTTTGTATTTCAAAAGAATATCTTTAAGAATTTTGTTGAGTGCCGTTCCTACGTGAATTTTTTCGGAACTCAAATACGGCGGGCCGTCGTGCAAAATAAATTTGTTTGCTTTGTCGCGCTGACCTATAATTTTTTCGTAAATCTTGTTTTCTTCCCAAAATTTTTGGATTTCAAGTTCTCTAACAGTAGCGTTAGCTCTCATTGCCAGTGTAGTTTGAGGCAAATTTAAGGTTTCTTTGTACTCTTTTTTTGTGTCACTGCTCATTTTTATTTCCTCTTAATTTGTTTTTTATATCAAAAGCCAAACTTTCTTCTTTTGAGAGTTTGACGAACTCATTCATTTTATCATAATCAAATTCTTTTTCCCACCTTGCGATAACAACCGTTGCAACACAGTTGCCGATAAGGTTTACGGTAGTTCTGCCCATATCAAGGATTTGGTCAATTCCCAAAAGTATTGCAACACCCAAAATAGGAATGTTAAAACTTGCCAAAGTTCCCGCAAGAACTATCAAAGATACCCTCGGAACTCCCGCAATCCCCTTGCTTGTGAGCATTAAGGCAAGCATTATAATTATTTGCTGATTTATGTCTAAATTTATACCTACGATTTGTGATGAAAAAATTACTGCCATTGCAAGATATAACGTGCTTCCGTCAAGATTGAACGTGTAACCTGTGGGCATTACAAATCCTACGATATTTTTCGGAACTCCGAAACGCTCCATAATTTCCATAGCTTTCGGGAACGCAGCCTCCGAACTTGCGGTTGTAAATGCCAAAAAGGCGGGTTCTTGTAAAGCTCTAAGCAAATTTCTGAAAGATATTTTGACGATTTTACACGCTATTATTAAGACTAATATTACAAAAACAGCTAAAGCCGTATATAAAGAACCGATTACTTTGAAATAGCTTTTCAGAACCGTCAACCCGTTTGCTCCGACTGTTGATGCTATTGCCCCGAAAATTCCGAGGGGTGCAAAATACATTACGTATTCGGTAAATTTAAACATTATTTGCGAAACGGAGTTTAAAAGATTAATGACCGGTTCGGCATTTTTTCCGACCGCAACCATAGCGAGCGCAAAAAATATTGAGAACACGACAATTTGTAGAAGATTTCCGTTTGCCATTGCATCAACAACGCTTGTGGGAAAAATGCTGACAATCATTTCGCTGACTGATGTATGCGCCTGCGTTGCCGCCATAAGCCCCGCTTCCTGCATGTGAATTGCATGGGGCGAAGTCCCAGTAACAAAACCGACACCCGGTTTGAAAATATTTGCCATTGTCAAACCGATAATAAGAGCGAGGGTTGTGACGATTTCAAAATAAACTATGGTTTTTATACCGATTTTGCCTAACTTTTTGGCATCACCATGCCCCGCAATCCCAACCACAAGTGTGGCAAACAAAAGCGGTGCAATAATCATTTTTACCATTCTCAAAAATATAACCGCCAACGGTTTCATTTTGATTGCATAATCTGGGGCAAAATGACCAAACAATATACCTGTTATAAGTGCCAAAAATATCAGCGCAGTAAGTTTAGAATGTTTCAAAATCTTTTCCTCAACGAGATTATACTATAAAAATAACAGTTATTTTAGTCTTATGACGTTTTGTAAAGTTAGGCGGATAAAGAAGTCAGGCGGGTAAGGGTAGTAGGAACGGAGAGCAAGAAGGCAGGAAGTCAAGCAAATTTTTCCTTACACCAACGGGGAGAGGAAAAATTTGCTTGATAACACGAACCACTTTTTGTCATTCCGAATCAAGTTCGGAATGACGTAAAGTACTTATCCAACTTTCCAAACTTACCTTACTTGCCCAACTTTATACTACCACGGATAATCAGGTGCAATTTTCCAGCCGTCAAGCATAATCAATTCTCCGCAAAAATATCCTACACTACCGCTTTTGCAGGCTCTTGAATGTTTTGGACAGCTTAGCATATATTCACGTGTTTGTTGATAATTTTCATCATCAGTAATTGTTCCTAAAGCTCCCTTAGGCACTAATCCGTACGGTTTAATGATTTGAAAAAGAAACAAATCTTTTCCCATTCTGTTAGGTTCTTGCAATCCGTTTATATCAATGAATAATACGTTGTATTTAAGAGTTATCATAGACCCGTTTGCCAAAACATACGTACGCCCGAAATCGCTTTGTTCATATTCCGAATTAAATTCGGCAACAATTTTATCGCTGTCAAGCCATTTGTATTTTAAAAGATTGTCTAATTCTTGAAAACTGTATGTTTTAACAACCTTCAAATAGTTTTGCAGATATTTTTCAAAAAATTCCTGTCCGCCTAATGAATAATCCCATTCGGATAAATTTCCGTTATCGTTTTCAGAAGCTCTTATTGCATTATAAAGTATTGAATATGTTGATTTTAGTCTGTTAACTGTCGTTTGTTTTTTGTAATTTTGTACCAGCACAGGCATAGTCATAGCCGCAACAACACCGATAATGCCGAGGGTGATTAGTACTTCCGCTAAAGTAAAACCTAAAAATTTTTTCATAATATTTTCTCCTTTTGTAATAAATAAAGCAAATATTTACTTATATAAGCAATTATTTGCTTGAATAATATCATGTTTGATTATTTAAGTCAATATTTGATAGTATTTTTATTATGAGTGCAAATAAAGAAGTCAGAATGCTTATGTTGCAAGAGGGATTGACAATAACCAAACTTGTCGGGTTGATTACCGAAAAATTCGGTAAAAAATATACCGCGGACGGACTTGCCAAAAAACTTCGCAATAACACTCTTAAATTTACTGAAGCCGAATTGATTGCAGAAACTTTGGATTACGATATTTGTTTTGTTAAGAGAAAATAATGATTAAATTTCTTTGTAAATTTTCATCATCTTGTAATAATATCTTATATCTTTATCATTTGAATTTTTTAATATTTCGTTAATCATTTCGATTAATTCTTCGCGAGGTTTTATATGTTTGAAATCAAATAAATCTTTTTCATTTACATCAAGTGCTTTGATTATTCTTTCAAGGGTTTCCGATGAAACAAACCTTTTTCCGCGCTCAATATTGCTTAAATTGGGAATATCAATGTTAATCATTTCAGCAAGTTTTTCCTGCGTCAGATTTTTGCTCTTTCTTATTTCCTGTATTCTTGCTCCAAGTTTTTCTTTTAATGAACTCATTTTATTCCTCAAGTAAATACTATACCGTCTTACAAATTAATTTAATTTTCTTTAGTACTAATTAATATTGACTTTTTTAGTAAAATATGCTAATATAATTATATAAAATACTATTTTATATAGTAAAAATTAGTAATTTAGAAAGGATTGAGATGGATAAAAGATTAAAAGCGACAGCGTTTACTCTTGCTGAAGTGTTGATAACCCTTGGTATTATCGGTGTTGTTGCGGCTATGACAATACCGACATTGACCTCAAATTACAGAAAACATGAAGCGGTTACAAAGCTCAAAAAGGCTTACACAACCGTAAATCAAGCTATAAAATTGTCAGAGGTTGAGTACGGTGACGTGTATGAATGGGCGGGCGAAAAGCATGACCTGACAAATGTTGATGATGCAATAATCTGGTTTAACAAATATATAGGAAAACATCTTGAAATAACGGAAATAAAACCCGATTATGAGAATAATGTATTTTATGTTTATCTTAAAGATGGAAGTATATTCAGATTTACATATTACATTTCAGATATTGGATTTTACTTAAATAAAAAAGCATTGGAAAATCCAAAGCCAGGTATAAATGAGTTTTTATTCAGATTTAATCCTGTTTTAAAAGAAAGTCAGAAAAATAATATTGAGGAGTATAAATATGACGGTACCAAAACTATTGAACCTTATGCTTATGGTTGGGACGGAACAAGAGAGCAACTGATAAAAGGGAGTGTCTATTATTCATGCGAATCAGGTGGCGCGTATTGTGCCAAACTCATTCAATATGACGGCTGGCGGATATCAAAGGATTATCCGTTGAAGTTTTGATTATAGAAAATTTATAATAACGTTTTGTAAATCTTTGTTTACACTTTTTGCATGCTTTATAAAAATTGGTGTATCATAATTGTCATGGGTAATGAAAATTTATAGGGAGGTCAGTGTGACAGATACTACATGTGTTGAAAAATTGGAGCTTTCGGAAAATGCGATAAAAGTTCTCGAAAAAAGATACTTAAAAAGGGATAAAGACGGAAAATGCGTTGAAACACCCGCTGATATGTTCAGACGTGTTGCAGATACCATTGCCGCAGGTGATTTGAAATTCGGCAAATCTCAAGCTGATGTCAAAGAACTTTCCGACAGATTTTACAAATTTATTACAAACAGATACTTTATGCCTAATTCACCCACATTGATGAATGCTGGCAGGGAACTGGGTCAGCTTGCGGCATGCTTTGTTTTGCCCGTTGAAGACAGTTTGGAAGGTATTTTTGAAACGGTTAAAAATACCGCACTTATTCACAAATCAGGCGGCGGAACAGGTTTTTCTTTCTCAAGATTAAGACCAAAAAACAGCGTTGTTCGCTCTACTATGGGTGTTTCTTCAGGCCCCGTATCATTTATGGAAGTGTTTAATGCCGCAACGGAAGCGGTCAAACAAGGCGGTACAAGACGCGGTGCAAATATGGGTATTTTGAGAGTTGATCACCCTGATATTCTTGATTTTATCGAATGTAAAAGCGACAACAACAGATTGAACAACTTTAATATTTCCGTTGCAGTTACCGACAAATTTATGGAAGCGTTGAAAAACGGAACCGATTACGAACTCGTTAATCCGCAAAACGGTCAGGTTGTTTCAAAACTCAGTGCAAAAAAAGTTTTTGACATGATTGTTGACGGTGCTTGGAGAAACGGTGAACCCGGTATTATCTTTATCGACAAAATGAATGCCGACAACCCGACACCTCTTATCGGTCAAATCGAATCAACAAACCCTTGCGGTGAAGTTCCCCTTCTTGCTTATGAGGCTTGTAACCTCGGTTCAATCAATCTTGGCAGAATGGTTGAAAACGGAGTTATCAACTGGGATTTGTTGGCTCAAACAACAAGAACGGCTATCAGATTTTTGGATAATGTTATTGAAGTTAACAACTATCCGTTGCCCAAAATTTCCGAAATGGTTAGAAACAACAGAAAAATCGGTCTTGGTGTAATGGGTTGGGCGGATATGCTCATGAAAATGGGTATTTCTTACGCATCGGAAGAAGGAACAAAACTTGCGGGACAGGTTATGGAGTTTATTGATTACGAATCAAAATGCGAATCAATCGAACTGTCTAAAGAACGCGGTCGTTTCAACAACTTTGCGGGAAGTATTTATGACGGAAAAGATTTTCTCTACAACAAATACAAAGGAAAATCGGCAGGAAAAATTTCTGATGAACAGTGGAAAGAGCTTGATGAACTTATTAAACAATTCGGTATCAGAAACGCTACAACAACTTGTATTGCTCCGACAGGTACAATTTCAATGATTGCATCCGCATCGGGCGGTGTTGAACCTTTGTTCGGTCTTGTATTCTCAAGATTGATTATGGACGGTACGGAAATGTTTGAAGTTAATCCGATTTTCAAAGATTATGCGGTAGAACACGGTTTCTATTCCGAAGATTTGATGAAAAAGATTGCAAAAACCGGTTCTGTTGCACACGTTGACGGTGTTTCGGATATGGTTAAACATATCTTTGTAACGGCTCATGATGTTTCTCCGTACTGGCATGTAAAAATGCAGGCTGCGTTCCAACTTCATACGGATAATGCGGTTTCAAAGACGGTTAACTTTGAAGAACATGCAACACGCAAAGATATCGAAGAAGCATACATTCTTGCTTACGAAAACAACCTTAAAGGAATTACGGTTTACAGAAACAATTCCCGTCAATTCCAACCTATGAATCTTGATGATAAAAAGAAAGAAACAAAGGTTGAAGAAGTTGCCGAACCCGTTGTTGAAGAAGTCAAAGAAGAATACAACCCGACAGGTGAAATTAAAACGGTTAAATGTCCTGAATGCGGTAACGAAATTCAGATGGCGGAAGGTTGTTTTATCTGCTTGAAATGCGGATATTCGGGTTGTTCATAGGCTTATTCGATTTAAATGAGAGAGAGAAAAAAGCACCTTCGGGTGCTTTTTTATTGGAAGTAAGGTAAGTTTGGTAAGTCGGGTAAGTGTGATAAGTACTTTAGGGTGCGCTATGCGCACGAAAAATAAAACAGGCTTTGCGCAGTGAATTAAACATTGTTTGCGACGCAACAACAGGGCGGAATTTGTCTGAACGATAAGCATTGATAGACCCTGAAACAAGTTCAGGGTGACGCCGAGTGAGTTATTCCGCCTCAGGTGGAGCATTACAATGTTTTATGAACGGAGCATCAGCCTGCGGGTTTCTGCTTGGTTGTCGGCATGAAACGAGTTACGTGTTTTGCTAACGCAAAACAACTCCACTCTTTGCCGACAATCCGCTTTCTGACCGCTTTCTTTGCCCGAACAAAGAAAGCGGTCGAACAGAAACGAAAATATAAAAAATGGGGTTTTGGATTGAATAGCCTTCGTTATACATTAAATATGAATATTACATCTTCATAAATATTTATATTTAACTAATTATTGTCAATAAATTTTTTTGGTGTATATTTATTATTACTATGACAAATGTAACAAGAAACGAGAAATCGTCAAAGATAAAAGCCCCGATTGTTGAAGCATTGAAAAATGCTTATGAAAACCCCTCTTATCAGTTCCATATTCCGGGACATACAAAAGGGAACGGGTCTTTGCCGGAGTTTAAAAAACTTGTGGGCAAAAAGGCTTTGTCTGTCGATACGACTGACGAATTTGACGGGCTTGGAACTTTGCACCCCGCAACAGGCCCGATAAAAGATGCTCAGGAGTTGGCAGCAAAGGCTTTCGGGGCTAAAAAAACTTTCTTTTTACTTAACGGTTCTACCGCGGGAAATTTGGCTCTCGCAATGGGTTTGACTAAAAAAGGTCAAAAAATTATTACAAACAGAAATTGTCACCGCTCAATTTTGACAGGCATGATTATTTCGGGGGCGGAACCTTTATGGCTTGTGCCTAACCGCTTTGAAGAATGGGGAATTTGGGGTAATGTTACTCCCGAGGCCGTGGAAAATATGTTAGCCAAAAACCCTGATGCGGGCATGGTTTGGATTACAAATCCGACTTATGAAGGAGTTGTGTCTGATATCAAGTCGATTTCTGCGGTTTGTAAAAAATATAATGTACCGTTGATTGTTGATGAGGCGCATGCTTGTTTGTGGAATTTTAACAATCACCTTCCGACTTCGGCTCTGAAATTGGGGGCTGATGCGGTCGTTCATTCTTTGCACAAAACGGGCGGAAGTATGAGTCAGAGTTCAATGCTTCATATTGCGGAAAACTCAATGATTGACGTTGATGCGGTTGAAAAATCTTTGAAACTTTTGCATACGACAAGTCCTTCGCTGATGCTTTTGGCAAGTCTTGATGCCGCAAGGGCGAATTTGGAAAGCCCGAGAGGCAGAAAACAGCTTGAACGGGCGGTTCAAAACGCAAAATATTTGCGTCGCGAGATTGACAAACTTGAACACATTCACGACTTGAAGCCCGATTTTGGTTATAAGACCGATATTACCAAGGTGTTTATAAAAGACGACAGGTTGTCGGGTAAGCGTTTGGAATCAATTTTGGAGATTGATTTTAATATAGAGGTTGAAAGCGCGTCTGATGCGGGGCTTTTGATACTTTCAAATATTGGGAATACAAAGGCTGATATGCAGTATTTGGTAAAATGCCTGCAAAAGATTGATAATACTAATTATACTGATATTTGTTACCTTGAAAACAAAAAATATATGCCGATGTTGACCCCGATAATCAAGATGACTTTGAGGGAAGCGTTTTATTCTCATAAGGAAGTTGTTCCAAAATCACAGGCAATCGGCAGGATTTCCGCGGAAGTAATAGCGGAATGCCCTCCGGGAATTGCGGTTCTGCTCCCCGGAGAACTGATAACCGAGGAACATATTCCGTACTTGGTCGATTATGATTTTATTGAGGTAATAAAATAATTTACCAAGGATAATCAATTTATATTATAAAAATTAACTATCTTCCTCGCCCCTTGAGGGAGAGGAAAGGAGCGTTAGGCAAAGCCTAACGCGACGAGGTGAGGGGGTCAAAGTTGTCACTTATTACCAAGGATAATCCTTCTCAATTTTCCAACCGTCATTCATAATTAATGCTCCGCAGGCGGTTTTGTATGCGGAATTTTTGTAGCAGGCATATTTACCTCTATTTGCGGTTAGTGCTTCGTGTGCAGAATTATATTCTGTTGTATCAAATCCTAAATAGTCATAAAAGAAAACACCGTTTTTTTGACATTTGTATATGCGAGAATTGCAATTATTCGGTAAATTAGAAGAATCATAATAACCTAAATATAAGACAAATTGATTTTTCCCCTTTATAGCATTATCTTTGCCGTTTAAATATACATTCATTTGAAGAACGGTTTCATTGTCGGCATTATTGTGAAATCTTATTATCGTTCCGTTATTTAAATACAAATATACTAAATTATTTTCCGTTTCAATTTTTGTATATTTTATATAAGGTGTTACGTATTTATTCAAAAATTCTTTTATAGATTCTGCATTGTGTAAGGGATATTCCCATTCTGTGACAGAGCCGTTTTCAAGCTCCGATAACTGAACCGCCTGCGACAATAGTGCATAACTTTGTTTCAGTTTGTTGACTGTAGTATTTTGTTGATAATTTTTTACTAACGTAGGCATGGTTACCGCTGCAACAACCCCGATAATACCAATGGTGATTAGGACTTCGGCAAGAGTGAATGCTTTTTTCATAATTATTTCTCCATATTATTCTATGTAATAATATTATATATTATATATAATAAAAAATCAAGTATTTATTAGTTAATAAGTTATTAAATTTTATTATGAATAGTTTAATATTTAGATTATGAATAATATTAAACAAATGCTTGGTAAACGGATAAAGGAAATTAGAAAACGTGCGGGCTTAACGCAGGAAAAATTGGCAGAGCTTGCGGGAATTGAAACTCCGAGCCTCAGCAACATTGAAAACGGCAAAAATTATCCGAACTATGAAACTTTGGAAAAAATTTCTTCCGCATTAAATGTAAGACCGTTTGAACTCTATTTATTTGAGCATTTTATGCCGAAAGACCAACTTATCGGGGAAATGATGGTTTCTATGCAAAACAATGAAGTTTTAACGCAAAAAATGTATCAATATTTTTTGTGTATTAAATAGCCTAAATCTCTACTCCCTGCATCATTTCGACAAGGGTTTGGATTGTGGTGTCCATACTCACGATATCTGTCGTTCTCTGTTGCAAAAACGCATTAATTTTAGGCATAAGTTCTATCGCCGTATCAAGTCGAGGGTTTGTTCCCGGTTGATACATTCCGACATCAATCAAATCCTTATTTTCGCGATAAAGAGCCATAATTGCACGCATTTTACCCGCAGCCTCTTTATGTTCGGGCGCAACAATAGAGGACATAAGCCTTGAAATACTTCCCAAAACGTCAATCGCAGGATAATGATTCATTTCCGCAACTTTTCTTGACAAAAATATGTGACCGTCCACAATACCGCGCACAATATCAACAATAGGATCGGAAATGTCGTCACCCTCCATCAATACCGTATAAAGTGCGGTAATAGACCCTTTCGGACTGTTTCCCGCGCGCTCAAGCACTTTTTGAAGCCAAGAAAAAATCGAAGGCGGATAGCCCTTCATCGTAGGTGGTTCTCCGAGTGACAATCCGACTTCACGACCTGCCATTGCGCATCTTGTTACCGTATCGGTCATAAGAAAAACTTTTTTACCCTGATCTCTGAAATATTCGCAAACCGCAGTTGCGGTCAAAAGAGCCTTTTGACGAATTAGAGGGGGTTGATCGCCCGTAGAACAAACCAAAACTGATTTCGCCATACCTTCTTCACCGAGTGCATCTTCAACAAACTCTTTTACTTCACGTCCGCGTTCTCCAATCAATGCAACAACGTTTACGTCCGCATCGGAATTTCTTGCAATCATACCCAAGAGCGTACTTTTACCGACACCCGATCCCGCAAACAGCCCCAAACGCTGTCCGCAACCCATTGTCATACAACTGTCAATCGCTCTTACACCCGTTGAAAAGACTTCGGTAATAATCGGTCTTTCAAACGGACCGGGCGGAGGGCCTTCAACGGGACGCCAAGTTGCCCCTGTCGTATCAAGCGGTTTACCGTCAATGGGTTCTCCCATAGGGTTAATCAATCTGCCGAGCAAAAAATCACCGACGGGTATTGTAATCGGTCTGCCCGTTGATGTTACAAGACTTCCCTGTCCTATTCCTTCTCCGTCATAAAGCAAAAGAAGTTGTGCCGCTTCACCTTTGAACGCCTGAACCTCTGCGGGTTTTCTTCTTCCGTCTTTGGTTTCGATATAACACAAATCCCCAACCTTCAACCCCGGAAGTTTTACTTCAACCGTCAAACCCAAAAGTTTTGATACACTTCCTTTAAATTTTAAAAGTTCTGTATTTTCA
Organism: uncultured bacterium; assembly: GCA_902795965.1. Taxonomy (GTDB): domain Bacteria; phylum Cyanobacteriota; class Vampirovibrionia; order Gastranaerophilales; family Gastranaerophilaceae; genus Stercorousia. The sequence goes on along the minus strand of CADBNI010000045.1, from coordinate 4,696 downwards.
AGTTTTTGAGAAATCCTTGATTTTAAATCTTCAAGTCTGCTTGTGTCTATCCCGTCCATATTAATCATTATAGTTATTTAGCCGAAATTTTCAAATATTTTACAATTATTTTTTCTCAATGGAATTTACAAGTTCAATAACATAAAAAGTTATAAAGCCCGTAAACGCGTTTACGGTTGCACTCACGACACTCATAAAAACCGAAACGACCGTCAAAATAAAAAATCCCGCATTGTTTAGCATCAAGCCGACTCCGTAGTTTGAGGCAAGCCCGAAAAATTTCACCAATATAACCGAAACGGGGATAAATATTGCCGAAAAAGCCAAATACGAAACAACTCCCGAGATTGCGCCCGTAATTATCCCGTCTTTTATTGATGAAAGCGAAAGACAGTTGTACTTAACCAAAATCCAAATTACAATCGGTGCAATAAAACAGATTAAAAAAATGAAAGAAACCGTTCCGACATAGGGAATTAACGTCAAAATTCCCGCAATAGCTCCGAAAAATGCGCTGAGTATTGAAATTTGTCTTAAAAGAGTAAAATTTATATCCATAAGATTATTTTAACATAATTGAGCGCGTATGACAAATAGCAATGGCGATTGAATCGACAGTATCGTCAAGTTTTGGCAGAGTGTCGGTTTGCAGGGCTATTTTAACCATTTGTTCGACTTCTTTTTTATCCGCGCGTCCGTAACCTGTGAGAACCTGTTTGACCTCAATGGGAGTATATTCAAAAATAGGGATTTTGAATTTTTCCAATACCGTTAAAATCACTCCGCGCGCGTGTGCAACAGGCATGACCGTTGTATGGTTGCGAAAGAAGAACAATTTTTCTATTGCGGCGGCATCGGGTTTGTATTTTTCAACGATAGTATTCATATCGTTGAAGATTTCCAAAAGCCTTTGCGATTCTTTAAGGTCTTTAGAAGTTTGAACAGACCCCGAATGCAAAAGTACGGGAGTATTTCCGTCATACTCAATTACAGAATAACCTACTATTGCCATACCCGGGTCAATGCCAAGAATTTTCATAAGAATATTATAGCATGAAAGTGAGATAAGTGGGATAAGTTTGATATGTTTGATAAGTATTTAATGTAGCAGCTAAGCGGCTATGCAGCTAAGAAGCTAAATTTCCTCACCCCAACGGGGAGAGGGTGAGGGTGGGGGCTGATTGCCCCTCACAATTCTTGTCAATGACATGTAAACAGCTACTCCTCCGGTCCTCTAATCCTCTATCCATCTCATTTCCCGCAAGAGGCGAGGGGATAAGTCTTTTAAAACCTGTTTTCTTTTTCATAATTTTCTCCTTTACAACTCTTAAATTTTGTCTTGTTAATAAATAATTTGTCTTGTGTGCATGACAAATAATATAGTATTGGAACATTTTTGTCAATAAAAATATAATTTTTATATGGAAAACAACAATAAAAATTATATTCGTTCGCTTTTGATGTTGAACGGTATGTCTGTTATAAAACTTGCCGAGCTGATGTCGGTGGAGCTTGGCACTCACTATTCAAGGGGAACTTTATACGGAAAATTTGACAGGGATACTTTAACTTTGCGTGAATGTCAGGCGATAGCAAAAATTTTGGGGTATCATATTGAATTTGTAAAGGATTAAATAATAAATTTTTCCTTAAGATTAAGCAATTTGGTTTTGTTCGTGTTAATATTTTTGTATAACCACGACGGAGAGGAAAAATGATAGGCTTTTTATTGAAACTTTTGGGTGATCCCAACGAAAAAAAAGTTAAAAGTATAATGGGTGTTATTGACCATATTAACGCGTTAGAACCGCAATTTGAACAGTTGACGGACGAAGAATTGAGAGCTAAAACGGACGAGTTTAAGGCGATTTTGGCTAAACGTCCAACCTCAAAAGATTTCAAAACCGACAGAAAATTGGAAAAAGAAGCACTCGATAAAATTTTGCCCGAGGCTTTTGCAACAGTCAGAGAGGCGGGAAAACGTGTCTTGAATATGCGTCATTTTGATGTTCAGCTTATCGGCGGATATTTTCTCCACAACGGTCATATAGCAGAGATGAGAACAGGTGAAGGTAAAACTCTTGTCGCTACTCTCCCCGCATACTTGAACGCTTTGACGGGAAAAGGAGTTCACGTAATTACCGTAAACGATTACCTCGCAAAACGTGACAGCGAATGGATGGGTAAGATTTACAAATTTTTGGGGCTTTCCGTTGGTGTTATTCTTTCGGGAGGTCGTACCGCAGAGGATTTTGCAGCTAAAAAAGCGGCTTATGATTGCGATATTACATACGGAACAAACAATGAATTCGGATTTGATTATCTTCGTGACAATATGGCGGGAAGTCTTGAAATGCTTGTTCAACGACCTTACAATTATGCCATCATTGACGAAGTTGACAGTATTTTGATTGACGAGGCGCGTACGCCACTCATTATCAGCGGGCGTCTTGACAAGTCTGCGGAAACTTATCAGCTTATGGCTAAAGTTGCGCCTCAGCTTGAAAAAATTAAAGATTACGAAGTTGATGAAAAAAATAAAAACATAATTTTGACCGAAGAAGGTATTGACAGAGCGCAGGAAATTATTGGCGTAAAAGATTTGTTTGATATCAATACACAATACGCTCATCATCTTTTGCAGGCATTGAAAGCGAAAGAATTGTTTGTCAAAGATACCGACTATGTTGTGCGTAACGGCGAAGTTATGATTGTTGACGAGTTTACGGGTCGTTTGATGGAAGGAAGACGTTGGTCTGACGGACTTCATCAGGCGATTGAGGCTAAAGAAGGGGTTAAAATTCAGGACGAAACCCAAACTCTTGCAAGCATTACTTTCCAAAACCTTTTCAGATTGTACCCGAAACTTTCGGGTATGACCGGTACGGCTATGACGGAAGAAGCAGAGTTTGGTAAGATTTATAACCTTGAAGTTACGTCAATTCCGACAAACAAACCCGACATAAGGATTAATTATCCTGATGTTATTTATAAAACCGAACGCGCAAAATTCAATGCGGTTGTTGACGATATTATCAAAATGCACGAGGCGGGCAGACCTGTTTTGGTCGGTACAATCAGTATTGAAAAATCGGAATATGTTTCCGCACTGTTGAAGAAAAGAAATATTCCTCACAATGTTTTGAACGCAAAACATCACGAAAAAGAGGCTTATATTATCGCGCAGGCGGGACGTGTCGGAGCGGTTACGATTGCGACAAATATGGCAGGTCGCGGAACGGATATTCTGTTAGGCGGTAATGCGGAGTTTCTCGCCAAAGAAATGCTTGATAACAAAGGAATTACCCCCGAAAGTCCGAATTATGAGGAAGAAAAAAAGATTGCACTTGAAAAAGCAAGAGAAATTACCGAGGCTGAACATGCCAAAGTTGTTGAGGCGGGCGGACTTCACGTAATCGGTACGGAAAGACACGAATCCAGACGCATTGACAACCAGTTGAGAGGTCGTGCGGCTCGTCAGGGAGACCCCGGGTCAACAAGATTTTTCTTGTCATTGGAAGACAATTTGATGAGAATATTCGGCGGTGAAAAAATTACCGCGTTGATGAATATGCTTAATGTTGAAGAAGATTTGGCTATTGAAAACGTTTTGATTACGAAACAAATTCAATCTGCGCAGAAAAAGGTTGAAACCTACCACTTTGATATCAGAAAATCAGTGCTTGAATATGATGATGTAATGAATATTCAGAGGGAAAAATTCTATGCTCAGAGAAGGAAAGTTCTTGCGGGTAAGAATTTGTCCGAAGATATATATTATATGATTGAAAAAGAAATCGACAGACTGTTGAGGAGTTGTATTGCTCCCGATATGCACGTTGAGGAATACATTTTTGAAGATTTGCAGACAATGATAAAGGAATTGCATTCGATTATTCCGCAGTTATCGGGAATACAGGTTTCCGATATTCAGAATTTGAGATTTGAACCTATGTATGACAAGCTCAAAACTCTTGCACTTGATGCTTATAAACAGCACGAAGAAGAAGTTGTGAATTTTTATAATCAGGTTATTGCGCAGTATGACCCCGAAGCACCATTGCAGACTGCGTTTAGTGACGATAATGTAATAAGGAATTTGGAAAAAGATATATTGTTGCGTGTTGTTGATAACAAATGGATAGACCATTTGCACAATATTGATATGCTCCGTGACGGTATAGGTTTGAGGGCTTACGGACAGAAAGACCCGTTGATTGAGTATAAGCGCGAGGCTTATGACCTGTTTAATAAAATGATGTACGAAATTCAAGGTGATACGGTTAAACATCTTTTCAGAACGAAGTTTGGTATACAAATAATCGGTCCCGATGAAGGTGTTGCTTAGAGAATATCATAGAGCTTGAGAAGTTTTGTTTTAAAGTTTGATAAGTAAAATAAGTTTGGTAAATACGTATTAGGGAGCTAAGAAGTTAAGCGGTTAAGTGATTAAGGAGAACAGAGGGCAGGAGGGCAAGCGGTTTAGATTAAATATTTTCCCTCGCTCCTTGCGGGAATATTTCTGTCATGCTGAACTCGTTTCAGCATCTATTAATGTTGATTTTTTAAATCAAACTGATAGATTCCGAATCAAGTTCGGAATGACGTAAAAATCAAGCATGGAATAACGAGAATACACCCCTCGCCCCTTGAGGGAGAGGGAGCAGTTGTTCGAGCGAAAGCGAGTTACAACTGC
>CADBNI010000044.1 GCA_902795965.1 uncultured bacterium | reverse complement strand
CGGAGTGCTTTTGCCAAGTGATTGTAAATCACGATGGCAAAACACGCAGACACGTTTAACGCAAAAAATCCAAGACAATCCCATAACCCGCCCCACTAAAAAGCAGATAACTTTTGTTATCTGCTTTTTAGTATGAGTACCTTTTAACAGGACATTTGGTCGGAAGGAAATAGGTGTGATGTCATGCTGAACTTGTTTCAGCAACTTGCAAAAACTGCGTGTAACTACATTTGGACAAGACCCTGTCTTGAATTTGCTCCACGCTCGAATAGTCTCGTTTTAATTGCATACAAAAAATTATTGTTGGGCAGGTATGCCCAACCTACAGACTACATAAAAGTATATTTCTTAATAATTTATTACAATAAATATTAAGAATTTATCGCTCTTAGAATTTCCATAATGCTCAAATAATGCGCTACTGCACCTAAAATTACAAATACGTGCCAAACGCAATGCATGTACCTCTTTTTTAAGAGGTAGAATATACAGCCCGAAGAATATAAAAGTCCGCCCAAAAGTAAATACCAAACTGACAGATGGCTTGCGTTATTCCAAATATAATAGACAAGAAATGCTGATAACCAGCCCATGACAAGATAAAGCCCGGTTGAAAGGTATTTAAATTTTAATGTAAGGCATGAATAAACAATACCGGTAATTGCAAGGTACCAAGTCATTGCAAGCAGTGCAACCGACAGAGGAAATTTTACAACCAAAAGCAATATCGGGGTGTATGTTCCTGCTATAAGCATAAATATTGCGCTATGGTCAATCCTTTGAAATACTTTTTTTGCAGTCTCATTTACCATTGCATGATATAGAGTTGATGACTGAAACAATATAAACAATGTTGCACCAAAAATTGCCGTTGAGGCAGCTTCTGTCGGATTGTGAGATGCTACAGCCAACATTACGATTGCATATATTGCAAATAACGCTCCGAGAGAATGTGTAAACGCATTCAAAAATTCTTCAACAGGTGTATATTTTTTTTCTTCCATTACAAACTCCTTTTTGAAAAAATATAATAACACAAAAAATAATATTTTTAAATGTAACATTCTGTAACATTTAACTCAAATTATTAAAGAATATATAAAAATCAGCCGATATATCATAATGAAAGTTACTAAGTGAAAGGGAATATCGTCATGGGAATGGCGGCAGGACAAGCAAGATTATTATCAATAACATCGCGTATGTCTGATAACGAGCTTAGAGCCCAAATTATCAACAATAACAAGATGCGCCTTGCCTCTGAAAGCTCTCAGGTGAGCGAAGCCTATGTTACGGCTTTAAATCAGGCTCAGTTGATGTTCGCCAACTATGATGCGGATAATAATGCAAGTTATAAGCAGTTAACCTTTAACGCATTGACTTCTTACAATCCTTATAACAACCAATATTGCCTTGTAAATTCATCAGGCAGTGTTTTAATTTCCGAAACTGATGCTCAAAATTATGATAAATCAGGCGGGGAGTTAGACACATTTCTTGCCGCTTACGGATTGAAAAAAACTACAACGTATTTTGACAATCTGAAAACAGGTTCGTCTATTGACGGAAACGCTATTTATACAAATGCATCGGGAGATCCTGTTTTGTACAATTATTATGATGAAGAAGGTAATTTATCAATCCAATCTTCAGGATTTACAAGAGATGATTTGAAAAAGATTTTTTACGGTAAAGATGAAACAGCATTGAAAGCTGCCGATTTGCCAAATGCTACCGTACCCGTGAACGGCAAAGGCTCTATTGATGCTAACGGATATGATATTACCCAAGATTCCGAAGCAATGTATAATTATACGAAATTAATGACAGATTATGTTGATAAGAAAACTCTTTACTACGGCTTGATTGCCGATGCAATGGATTACGAGTTGGACAAATTGGTAAACGACCAGTTTGGAGATGATTTTTCAACCGAAAAATTAAAAGCTCTTATCTCAAGTTCAACTGACAGAAATGATTTTACGCAATCTGGCGGTATCTTTGATAAATTAAAAGCCATTATAAACTCTGCAAACGCATCTGATTATATCTATACTTTAGGCAACAGACCGACTGAAGCTGAAGAAGAACAGGCTAATGAAACTCAAGCATACTTTGATTATTTGTTGAAATTAATTCAAACTAACGGTGGTGCTTATGCCACATCAATTTATAATGCTGCTGCCGGATATACACTTGATTCTTCAACGGGTAATGTTGTTGATGCAAAAGGTATAACAAGATTTAGCGGACTTAACGGTACTACTATTAATGTACATGATGATTCCGGTAATATTATAAAATCAGGATTAGCTCAAGGTGCAGAATTTACGGATGAAGACGGAGATACATCTTGGATTAGTTGGACAACCGGTACAAATTGGGAAATTCAGGTTAAAAAAGACAACTCACTTGCAAACTTGAAAAATACCGCCAATACTATTGTCAAATCTCTTGAAAAAGCTATATATAAAGTTTGGGATCCCGATAAAACAATTTGGGCTAACACAAATGATACAATAAAAACGGCTTATAAAGATTATATTGATGCAGGTAATGCACTTGCTGCATTTATGTTTGGTGAAGGTAAATCATGCGGAACATTAAGTGTCTCAGGTTCGGATTATACTTATACACCCAACAACGGTATGCCGTCAATAAAAGATTTGGATGCTATCAATGATGTTTATAACGGTGTCGGAAACGGTTATCCAAACTTTACTGACGACATGTATCAGGTATTTTTGAACATAGTTTTGGATAACGTAATGGATACATACGGTGAACCGAAAACTACCTGGATTGATATTTATAATCATAATGAAAACGGTGAGGCAAAAGCTCAATGGTATGAAAATTTGTTTAATCGTATAGAAAAAAGCGGATATCAGGTTTTGAAAGACGGACTTGCAGCAAGTCCGGAATGGATACAATTTGCCTTTGAAAGCGGTGTTATCACTATGGAACAGGTTGATGAAAATAACAACTGGAACAATTTGATTTACTCAAATTGTAGTGATATTACCCAGCAAACCGATAGTGTTGCGGTTACAAAAGCCGAAGCTGAATATAAAACCGCAATGAATAAAATTGAAAACAAAGATAAACGTTACGATCTTGAATTGAAAAATATTGATACGGAACATAATTCACTTCAAACGGAATACGAGTCAATTAAAGCTGCTATAGATAAAAACGTTGAAAGAACATTCAAACTTTACTCATAAAAAAAATCCCTGAAAAGGGATTTTTTTATTTCTTGTTGTAGAGTGCAAAAGGATTGTTTTGATTATCATTAATCATGTCAGGCGGTACATTTCCTGCCATTACATCATCCATTGAGAACCTGTTGTTTCCACAGATTAAGACAAAATATTTTTTGCCGCCGTGTGCTTCCGAACGCATTTTGAGAGATTCATCTCCTTTTTCGTCTTTTAGGTAAAACTCCCATTCGTTATTTGAATCGAAATGTCCCGTATTGGGATTAATCAGTTTGTAATTATTACCCGGCCAATTACTCCTTGATGTCAATGAGTAATAATCGCAGGTATTTGTACCGCTGTGAATTTCATATTTTTTACCGTTTATGTAAAGATAAGCATCAGAGTCGATTATATTTGATGTTTTAGTTTTCGGATGCTGTACGCTTTGCTCAATGTAGTTTTTCGGAGTGTATTCAAGACGTTCTTTGACGTCATACTCATTCGTATTTCGTTCTTTTATTGCTGCAATTTTTGTTTTGGGATTGTCAGCCGCTAAAGATTTTTTAGAAGCATCAGCTTTCTTTTCAAACAATTTATACGGAGGCAAATCCAGTTTTTTGAGGTCAAAGGTGTTTTTTATCTTATTTTTTCCGTCAAAGCAGGAAGGATTTGCATTAATAATCTGCTGCAATAAATCTTTTGGTAATTCATATTTTCCGTTTTTGCCGATATCTTTTACGATTGCATCATAAACTTGTTGTGCGGTAGCACTTTTAGCATCTTTAAAATGCGGTTTCCAAAATCCGTCAACGTTGCATTTTACCCAGCCTTCAGGAACTTTGACTTTGCGGCTTCCTGTTGGCGGAACTTTGGGAGGTGCTTCATTTGTTGGAGGTACTGCTCCGTCATTATGTAGAGTTTCCTGTGCAGCTTCGGGTGCTGCTTTTTGAGAAACCTCATTTGCGGCTTCCTGTGTCTGTTGTGCTTGAGAAAGTCTGTCCTCAAGATTTGCTGTTGTATTTTGAGGTGTTGAAGGAGGCTGATATTGAGGTATATCTTGCCAATTCTGTGTATATCCTCCTCTGCCGTCATAATTTGAAAAATTGACATACGGGTAGAATGATGAATAATTTGATTGTTGGGTATACTGAGTTGGTCGTTCGCCTCTGATAAGGCTCGTTAAAGCATTCATGCCCCGATCAAGAACATTCATGAACATATTCATTTTCATCATTTCAATCATCGGCCCCGCAAAACCACAACCAAAACGAATTGGCGGAAACGGCTGCATATAGCGCAGTCTGTGCATGTCCCATTCTGTCATACCACAACCCCAAAATGTTCGCGGTCCTTTCAGATAATGATAAAATGATAAATTCATGACAATATCCTTAAATTTATACTCTCTTATATATAAAGTATATAAATTTTAGATAATTGCCTGAAAATTTATTGTGATTAACATTTGTTTACAATTAATTATTTAATGAATTTGCACCCGAAACAACTTCGATAATTTCCTGCGTAATAGCGAATTGACGAGTTTTGTTGTACTGAATGGACAATTCATGAAGCATTTTTTCAGCATTGTTTGAGGCTGCAGACATTGCGGTCATTCTGCTTGCAAGTTCACTTGCCTGAGCTTCTAAAAGTGATTGATACAAAATATTTGTCATATACATAGGAACAACTTTTTGCAAAATATGGTGCATATCCGGAGTAAATTCCATTAGAGGTTCAAGCACATTGTCATGAAGTTTTTCATAATCGGTACTCAAATCTTTTAAAGGTAAAATAACCCAGCTTTCAACAAAATAGCTCATCATATTTTTAAAACGTGTTGTAATAACTTCTATTTTATCAATTTTGTGCGAAACGAAGTATTCTGCTATATCTTCAATAACAATTTGCGCGCCCTCGCCTGACGGGTCATTTGCTACACCAAGATAAGTTTTTACTATTTCGCAATTTTTGTTTTTGCATTTGCGCTTTAATGTTGAAATACCTTTTTGTCCAACAATAAACAATAGTGTCTTAATTCCTTGCTTTTCATATTCTTCAACGGTTTGCAGCGTTTTTCTTATAACGTTTGCATTATAAGCTCCCGCAAGTCCTTTGTTCGAAGTCAAAACAAGCAGACCAACCGTTTTGATTTCTCTTACCTGCAAAAGTTCGGGATAATTGTCTATTGCCGACTTAATTTTTAATGTCTGAGCGTTGTATGTTCCGACCGAATTTAACAGTTTTTTGAACATTTCCGTCAACTCTTTCGTAAACGGACGTGATGCTTTTACCGTATTTTCGGCTTTTTTGACTTTTGCAGCCGCGACCATCTTCATTGCACGAGTAATCTTCTGCGTACTTTTGATACTGTTTATTCTGTTTTTAATGTCTTTTAAATTTGCCATATTCTAAAATGTCTTTTTGAATTTTTCAAGTTCAGTTTTTAATTCGATTTTATCCTCATCAGACAATGCACTTCCGTCGTTAAGATTGTCGGAAAGGGATTTGAGATTACCTGCAAGATGCGCAAACCATTCTTTCTTAAATCTCGGCATGTCCGCATTTGCAATATCGTCTAAAATTCCTTCGTTTGCCGCAAAAAGGATTGAAACCTGTTCGGCAACACTCAACGGAGAATATTGCGGTTGTTTCAAGACTTCGGTCAATTTTTCACCTCTGAGAAGTTGATTTTTTGTTGCCTGATCCAAGTCTGAGGCGAATTGAGCAAACGCTTCAAGTTCTCTGAATTGCGCCAAATCAAGTCTTAATTTGCCCGCAACCTGCTTAATTGCTTTAGTTTGTGCCGCACCGCCCACACGAGATACCGAAATACCTGCGTTGATTGCGGGTCTGACGCCTGAGTTAAACAGATTGTTTTCAAGGAAAATTTGTCCGTCCGTGATAGAAATTACGTTAGTCGGAATATATGCCGACACGTCACCCGCTTGAGTTTCAATAATCGGTAGTGCGGTTATGCTTCCTCCGCCCAATTCGTCATTCAATTTGACAGCTCTTTCAAGCAATCTTGAGTGCAGATAGAAAACATCCCCCGGGTATGCTTCACGACCCGAAGGTCTTTTAAGAAGCAAACTCATTGCACGATATGCTTGAGCGTGTTTTGAAAGATCGTCATAAATTATAAGAACATCTTTCCCCTGTTCCATAAATTCTTCACCGATTGCAACACCCGCAAAAGGAGCAATATATTGAAGCGGAGCAGCTTCGTTTGCGGTAGCCGAAACGATTATTGAATAGTCCATGGCACCTTTTTCCTGCAAGGTTTTTGCAATTTGTGCAACCGTTGAGGCTTTTTGCCCTATTGCAACATAGATGCAAATTACGTTTTGCCCTTTTTGGTTGATGATTGTATCTATTGCAATAGCGGTTTTACCCGTTTGTCTGTCGCCGATAATAAGTTCACGCTGACCTCTGCCTATAGGGGTCAAAGCATCAATAGCGGTTAAGCCCGTTTGCAAAGGCTGATGAACGGATTTTCTTGTGACAATCCCGGGTGCAACTCTTTCAATAGGTCTTGTTTTGTCGTAGTTAATTTCACCCTTGCCGTCAATAGGTTTTCCTGTCGGATCTACAATCCTTCCTATAAGTCCTTCGCCTACGGGAACTGATGCAATTCTTCCCGTCGTTTTGACGGTCATACCTTCTTTAATTTTTGTATATTCGCCCAAAATTACAACGCCTACGCTGTCTTCTTCAAGGTTCATTGTAATCCCGAGTGTATCGTTTCCGTCATCAAATACTACAAGCTCGTTTGACATAACGTTTCTCAGTCCGTAAAGCGTTGCAATACCGTCACCGACGGAAATTACCGTACCGGTATTTGAAATTTCGGATTGAATTTCGTAATTTTCAATTTTGTTTTTAATTATTGAACTTATTTCGTCAGGTTTCATTAAAGCCATAATTTTCCCCTATATTTTACTGATTTTTTCCAACTTGTTTTTCAGGCTGTTGTCTATTACTTCATCATCATATTTAACGACCAAACCGCCTATAATTTCTTCGTTCAAAACCCAATTCGGAATAACTGTTTTCTGTAATTTTGACTGAAGTTTTTCCGTAATTTTTGATTTCTGATTTTCAGAGAGTTCAACGGCAGAAATAATTTCCACCCTTTTTATGTTATTAATTTCATCAGATTTTTCAAAATACGCGGATACAATTTCTTTGAATTGTGAAAATCTGTTTTTTTCAACAATAATTTTTAAAAAGTTAATTATTTTTTCATCAATTTTATTTTGAAAAATTTCGTCAATAATCTCAAACTTTGTTGAAGAAGGAATTGCAGGATTGAGTATAACCTGAGAAAAATCCTCGGATTTATCAATAATTTCCATAATAGCACTAAGTGAATCGGAAATTAATCGGTTGTCCAATCCTGTTTCAATAAGTGAATTTGCGTATGTCTTTGAAGATGTCGTTATCATAATTCACCAATACTTTCTTCAATAAGTCTGTCATGCAATCCTCTGTCATTTGACAAACGTTCGATAATATTACGTTTTGCGAGTTCTGTTGCAGATTTTAGCGTGTCGTTTTGAGCTTTTGCACTGATTGTTTTTTCTTCCGCAAAAATGATGCCTTGAGCATTTTCTTGTAAGGATTTAACTTTGTCGTTACAATCAGAAATTATTTTCTCGGAAATTGCGTTTGCTTTTAATTCCGCATCTTTTGCCCGTTCTTTAAGCTCATTGTCCAAATTTTTAACCGTTTTTTGAGCATCATTTAATTTATTTTCCGCATCAGACTTTTCAGCTTTTGCAATTTCGATAGCGGTAATTATGCTTTTTTTCATTTTTTCAAGCATATCCGACACATTCAGCTTTTTGTATAAAATCGCAAAAATCAAAAGAAGTATGACAAAATTGAATGTATTTGTTTCGACAACGGCACTCCAAAAACTCATGATACACTCTCCAAGTTTTCTTTCAGCACTTTTGATGTTATTAGTCGAGCTATACGCTCAACTTCGGGTGCTAAATCTTCTTCCAATTTCTTTGATTCATTATACAAATTTTCTTTTGCAAGTGCGGTTTGCTCTGCAGTTTGTTGTTTTGCATTATTGATAATATTTTTACCTTCTTCATTTGCTTCGTTTGTTTTATCGGAAACTGTTTTCTTTGCTTGAACAACAGACTGCGCAAGTTTTTCATCTCTGTCTTTTAAAATTGCATCAGCCTTATCGCTCGAAAACTTGGCTTCCGACAAAGTTTTATCAATAAAATTTTGTCTTTCGTTCATGGTTTTTTCGAGCGGTTTGTAGAATATTTTATTCATTATTAATGTGAATAAAACAAAACTTATTGCCGATATTAAAAACGTAGCATTGAATTCCATCTTATTTTCCCAACAACATAAATGCGATTACGAATGCATAAAGTGCGCATGCTTCAGACAATGCGGCACCCAAAAGGAAGAAACCGAATGCTTTACCCGCAACTTCGGGTTGTCTTGAAACCGCGTCCATAAGCCCTTTTGTCGCAAATCCGATACCCAATCCTGCGCCAACCGCACCAAAACCGATTGCAATACCAGCACCCAAGTGTGCCATTTGTGAAATTGTTGTTGTGTCCATTTTTTTCTCCTTATATTTTAATGTTCTTCTTTTACTGCCGAACCGATATACGCTATCGTAAGCATCATAAATACGGTTGCCTGAATAAATGCAACCAAAATTTCAAAAAGCATTATGGGAAGCGGCAGAAAATATGCCATTGAACCCAGTGCTATAGAAACTAAAATTTCTCCCGCAAATATATTTGCGAAAAGTCGGATTGCAAGGCTTAAAGGTCTTGTAAACATTTCCAAAACCTCCACAAGTGCCATTACTATACCCGTAAAACTGAAATCATGAATAAAAAACTTTGCTCCTTTTGCTTTTATTCCCATAAATACATAGTACAAAAGCACAATTACCGCCATAGCCGCCGTCAAATTTATATCATTTGTCGGAGATGCAATTTCGCCCTGTTTAAGGTGAATAATTCTCAACGGCAGCTGCCCCATAAGGTTTGCAGTTAAAATAAATAAAAACAAAGAGGCAACAAGAGGAACGTGTTCTCTGTTTTTACCTTCAATCATTGTATCAAGCGTGCCGTAGAAGAATTTCATGATACTTTCTCCGAGTGCCTGAATTTTATTCGGGATTAAGGAAAGATTACGGGTTGCTAAAATTGCAAATGCTATAACAACACCCATGGCAAACCACATTGTAAATATCGTATCAAGATTTACCGATACGGCATGTCCGTTTATATAAAATGTATAAACCCAATGTTCCATGTCCCTCTCCTTGTAACTTATTTTAATACGATAAAAAAAATTTGGCAAATTTTTTTTGTTTGGTTTACAATAAATGTGTATTATTGAGGGAGAGAATGAACCTTATCAGACTTGACTCAACCGAGTCCACAAATCTTTATGCAAAGCAAAATTTGTCCGAACTTGCGGATAAATCGGTTATTAGTGCCGAAAGACAAACCGCCGGCAGAGGTCGCTTTGACAGGGTATGGATTGACTTGGGGCATGAAAATTTATTTGTTTCAATTATTCTCAAACCCTCAAATAAATTTGAAACCGTTTACACAAATATTACGCAGTATCTTTCGCTTGTTTTATGTAATGTTTTTGAGGAATACGGTTTAAATCCTCAGATAAAATGGCCTAATGATGTTTTAATAAACGGTAAAAAAATCGCGGGAATTTTATCCGAAACCGTTATGCAGGGTACAAATTTTAAAGGTTTGGTTTTAGGACTCGGAGTTAATTTAAATTCTTCCGCAGAAAATCTGAAAAATATTAAAGACAAAGAGGCTGCGGCATTAAACCTTGAAATCGGAAACAAAATTGATAAAGAAATTTTTTTAGAAAACCTTTTGAATAAATTCTTTGAACGCTATGAAGAATTTTTATCAAAAGGTTTTCCGTATATAAAGGACGAGTATATTAAAAGAACAAATTTTTTAGGCAAATCTCTGTGCGTGCGTGTCTTTAACGATACAAAATCCGGTACGGCAAAGTATTTAACCGGCAACGGCGAGCTTGTTCTTGAAAACTCGGGAAATGAAATCACACTAACAATAGGAGATATATTATGACAGGAAATTTAGGTGAAGGGTTAGCCCTTTTAGGACTCGGAATGGGTTTTGTATTATCATTCCTGTGCGTTTTGATTGGTTCAATGCACGTTATGTCCTTAATCGTAGGATATTTGAATAAAATATTCCCAGAAAAAATTGAAGTTGTCGAGAAAAAATCGGTAAATTCATCTGATGACGCAGCAATAGCAGTTGCATTAGCTGCAATTATGTTAAAGAAATAACTAAAAAGGAAGGTATAAATTATGGCTAAAAAACTTATCAAAGTTATGGATACGTCTTTTAGAGACGGTTTCCAATCAATTTACGGGGCAAAAGTCCTTGTTGACGATTTTATCCCCGCTTTGCAGGCCGCAGTCAACGCAGGTTTGACTCACTTTGAAACCGCGGGCGGTGCAAGATTTCAGGCTCCGATTTTCTTTTGTAACGAAAATGCTTTTGAAACAATGGACAAAATCAGAGCGGCAGTCGGTCCTGACGTAAAACTGCAGTCGCTTGCGCGCGGTGTAAACGTTGTCGGGTTAAATTCTCAATCTCGTGATATCATTGATCTTCACGCAAAAATGTTTGCAAAGCACGGTGTAAACGTTATCAGAAACTTTGATGCACTCAATGATGTAAACAACCTTATTGATTCTGCTAACAGTATTAAAAAATACGGATTGCAGCACGAAGTTACAATTACAATGATGGAACTTCCTTACGGTTGTGAAGGCGCACATGATGTTGATTTTTATGAAAAAGTATTAAGAAACATATTGGATTCGGGTATTCCGTTTGACAGTTTGGCATTTAAAGATGCTTCGGGAACTTCTACTCCTCGTAAAGTTTACGAAACGGTTAAACGTACAAGAGAAATTTTGGGTGCTGATGCTCATATCAGATTCCATTCTCACGAAACCGCAGGTACGGGTCTTGCCGCATATTTGGCAGCATTAGACGGCGGTGCGGACGGAATTGACCTTGCTATGAAACCTGTTTCGGGCGGTACGGGTCAACCCGATATTATTTCTATGTGGCATGCTTTGCGCGGTACGGAATATGATTTGGGATTGGATATCCAAAAAATTATGGAAACGGAAGAAATTTTCAAAGAATGTATGAAAGATTATCCGATTTCTCCGATTTCTTTGGCAGTAAATCCGATTCTTATTCAGGCTCCTTTGCCGGGCGGTGCTACGGCTACAACCGTAAACCAGCTCAAAGATATGGGCATGCTTGACAAGTTCCCCGAACTTATCAAACACATGAAAGAAGTTGTTGCAAGAGGCGGTTTTGGAACTTCGGTTACACCCGTTTCTCAATTCTATGCACAGCAGGCTTTCTTGAACACAGTCAGCGAGCCTTGGTCACAGGTTAACCCGGGGTATGGAAAAATGCTTTTGGGCTATTTTGGCAAAACTCCTTGTGAACCCGATCCCGAATTGGTAAAATGGGCATCGGAAAAATTGGGTCTTGAACCTACAACCGAAAAAGTTGTTGATATCAACGACAGAGATCCCGAAAAAGGTGTAAAAGCCGCTGAAGAAAGATTGAAAGCAGCAGGTTTGCCCGTTAATGACGAAAACGTATTTATTGCGGCAGCCTGCAAAGATGCTAAAGAAGATAAAGGCATTAACTTCTTGCTTGGCAAAGGTGTTATTTCGGTTAATAAAAAATCGGCATCTGCTCAAACCGAAGCACAAAATGATGATTCTTCAAACGGATATACAGTTACCGTCAACGGTAAAAAATATGCCGTTGCTCTCGAAGGAAATAAAGCAACAGTTAACGGTAAACTTTATGACTTTGATGTTAAATCGGGTATTGATGCCGTTTCTGCTCCCGCAGGCGACGGTCAGCCGATTAAAGCAGCCTTGCCGGGTGTTGTTTTGAAAGTCCTTGTTGCCGTTAACGACAGTGTTGCGGAAGGTGATGTCATTGCCGTAGTCGAAGCAATGAAAATGGAAACGGAAATTAAGTCACCTGTTTCAGGTACGGTTACTTCCGTTGAAATTGAAGTAGGCAGTAAAGTTAAGAACGGTGATGTATTGGTTACTGTTGCTTAATTATAAGGAATTTAAAAAATGGATATAACTGAAAGTTTATATAAATTATGGCAATCTACGGGTATAGCAAATTTTGTTCAACCCGCAGACCCTAATATTGCAAGCGGATTTGAACAATTCCTGCATCAGTTCGGTTCACCGATAATGCTCGTAATTTGTTGTTTCCTCTTGTGGCTTGGTATTAAAAAACAGTATGAACCCTTGCTTTTAATCCCGATTGCATTTGGCGGGTTGTTATCAAATATTCCCGTTGCGGATATTGCAGGTCCTCACGGATTTTTGGGGATTATTTACGAAGCGGGTATTCATCAGGGTTTGTTCCCGTTGATAATCTTTATGGGTGTTGGCGCAATGACTGACTTCGGTCCTTTGATTGCAAACCCTAAGATGGCACTTTTGGGCGGTGCTGCTCAATTCGGTATTTTCGGTGCATTGCTTTTGGCATTGTGCGTATTCGGATTTACGCTTCCTCAATCGGGTGCTATCGGTATTATCGGTGGTGCTGACGGCCCGACATCAATTTACGTAACCTCAAAACTTGCTCCCGAACTTTTGGGTGCTATTGCGGTTGCGGCATATTCTTATATGGCACTCGTACCCGTTATTCAACCTCCTATTATGAAGCTGTTAACAACCAAAGAAGAACGAGTAATTGAAATGACACAGTTGCGCGAAGTCTCAAAGCGTGAAAAAATTGTTTTCCCGCTCGTAGTTTTGGGACTTTGTATTATATTCCTGCCTGATGCCTGCCCGCTAATCGGTGCGTTGACATTTGGTAATTTGTGTAAAGAATGCGGTGTTGTTGAAAGATTGTCCGATACAATGCAGAACGCTTTAATTAATATTGTGACGATTTTCCTCGGACTTTCGGTAGGTTCAAAACTTTCTGCCGATCAGTTTTTGACATTGCAGACATTGTTCATTTTGATATTGGGAATTTTGGCATTCTCGTTTGCAACCGCAGGCGGTGTAATATTTGCTAAAGTTATTAACCTTTTCTCAAAAACAAAAATCAATCCGCTTATCGGTGCGGCAGGTGTTTCAGCCGTTCCTATGGCTGCACGTGTAGCAAATAAAGTAGGTTTGGAGGCTAACCCTCAAAACTATCTTTTGATGCACGCTATGGGACCGAATGTTGCAGGTGTAATCGGTTCTGCCGTTGCTGCAGGTATCTTGCTTGCACTTTGCCACTAATCTTTGGGCTTTGCCCTCATAATGACAAAATAAAAAGACCGATTTTTATCGGTCTTTTTTATTATTGACTAAGTATCTTATTTTTAAATAAAGTATTGCAAAAATATTCAAATTTGATATATAATAAAGTCAGCAAAGGAGTTTTTATATGTCTATTGATGATGCACTGGTTATGATTTTGGCGGGCGGTGAAGGTAAAAGACTTTATCCGCTGACAAAAGACAGGGCTAAACCTGCTGTTCCGTTTGGCGGAAGATACAGGATTATTGATTTTGTATTAAACAATTTTATTAACTCGGGATTTTTCAAGATAAAAGTTCTGACACAATACAAATCAGATTCGTTAAACAAACATATCACACGAGGCTGGGCATTATCTCCGTTTTTAAACCAATACGTTGATCTTGCTCCCGCACAAATGAGAACCGGTATGGATTGGTATCGCGGTACGGCTGATGCAATTTATCAAAACATATTTCATATAAATGATGAAGATCCCGATTACGTATGCGTTTTTGGCGGTGATCATATTTACAAAATGGACGTTTCGCAAATGCTTGATTACCACAAAGAAAAGAATGCGGATTTATCTATTTCGGCAATTCCCATTCCTATTGAAGAAGCACACGAATTTGGGATTATTGAGGTTGATGACAACTGGAAATTGACTAATTTTGTCGAAAAACCCCAATACAGACCTAAATCAATTCCCGGCAATCCCGATATGTGTCTTGCATCAATGGGAAATTATATTTTTAACAAAGATGTTCTCGTAAACGCTTTGGAAGAAGATTATAAAATAGAAACTTCAAACCACGATTTTGGAAAAAACGTAATTCCAATGCTTTTGCATCAAGGAAAAGATATTTATATATACAACTTTGGAAGTAATACTTTCCCGGGAATGTCAGAGCGCGAAAAAGGTTACTGGCGTGATGTCGGAAGTATTGACGCATATTGGCAGGCAAATATGGACTTGCTTGACTATGATCCCGAATTAAATTTGTACTCTCAGGAATGGCCTTTGAGAACGTTTAATTACAACTATCCTCCCGCAAAATTTATTTGGGAAGAAAACGAACGTGTCGGTATGGCTACTAACTCGATGGTTTCAGAGGGTTGTATCGTATCGGGAGGCGGATTGTCGCGTTGTATTTTGTCACCTAAAGTTAAAGTAAACAGCTTTTCTCAAATTTCGGAGAGTATTTTGATGGAAAATGTTGAAATCGGAAGATATTCACAAATCAGACGTGCAATTATTGACAAAAACGTTTCTGTTCCGCCAAATACAAGAATCGGTTTTAACCGCGAAGAGGACGAACGCAGAGGATTTCACGTATCTCCAAACGGCGTAACCGTTGTTCCGAAAGGTGCAAAGTTGTAAATTTTGTAAAATTTTCTTAATATTTCCCGAAATAAAGGCAATCCGTAATGTTGATTGTCTTTATTCATTTGGGTGGAAATATGGCATTCGGTAGTGTAAAAATTTATTATCAAAATGTGCAGCAAAAAGTCTTGAACTTTTTGCCTAATTCCGAATATACAAGCCCAACGAGTGTAAAATTTATAAAAAATACCGGAGAGAAGATTTCATCAGCCGAACAACGCCTTATTTTGGGAGCTTCTGCCCTTATGTCACAACCATTTATTGACAGTCATAACAGAAATGTTGACGAAAAAACCCGAAAAGTTTCCGTTGCACGCACTATTGCCAAAATTATTGCAGGTACAACCACGGGATTTTTGATAAGAAAAGGTTGTATAAAGGGAATAAAAGCACTTTCACAAATTCCCGGTCCGAATGTGCCGAAATATAAAACCATATTTACCCCTAAAAATATTAAGGATAATAAGACAGATGCTTTTGCGCAGTACAGAAATGCAATGGGTACAATAGTAGCATTGCTTGTAATGATGTTTACAAACTTTGCTATTGATGCCCCGCTCACCCGATTTTTAACAAACAGATTAATTAAAAAGCAGGAGGAAAATCAATGAACTTAATTAATTCATTTTCCTCATTCAAAAATGTTTTATACAAAAATTACGGTGAAAATCCCGGGACAATGCTTGTTCACACCGGTGTTTTAGGCTGGATTTTATCATCTTTGGCACAGGTAAGCGCGGTTGTATTTAACGATAAAATTTCACCCGAACAAAAGAGTTTTCTGATTCCTCAAGAAATTGCCGATGCTGCGGTTAATATTCTGTCGTTTTATGTAATTACAAGTTCTTTTAAAAGATTTGCCTCAAAATTAGTATCTACAGGTAAGTTGACAACAAAACCCATAAAGGATTTTCTCAAAAATTCCGGTAAAAGTGATTGTATCGGCAATTCAAGTTTTAATATAGAAAGTTTGCCAAATTTTGGAATTATAAAGAATGAATACAGACCCTTTAAAAATGGTGTTGACGTTATAGCAAGCGTTATAGGGTCGGTAATTTCCTGTAACATTGTTACCCCGATTGTCAGAAATAAATATGCTGCAAAAAAACAAAAACAGGCAATAGCAAGAATGAATGCAAATACTCCACAAATGCAATCACCTCGCGGAATTTCCATTGAAGATTATCAAAAATTATCTGCAATGAAATATTCCGGTTCAATGAGAGTTTAATGTTAATTAATGAAATATATTTAACAAATTTCAAATGCCGATATATAATATCATTATGACAACTTTTATAATTGGTATTTGTATTTTATTTTTCGGTTATATATTTTATTCAAAATATATAGATAAAATATTTGCGCCTGATGACAGATTGACACCTGCGCATAAAAATCGGGACAATATTGATTTCATTCCGATGTCAAGATTAAAAAATGCGCTTATACATCTTTTGAATATTGCTGGTATGGGGCCTATAATCGGTGCAATACAAGGGATTTTATTCGGTCCGATTGCCTTTATTTTAATACCGCTGGGGTGTGTTTTTGCGGGCGGGGTTCACGATTATTTTTCGGGAATGCTTTCCGTAAGAAACAAAGGAGCGCAAATAACGGGACTTATAAACAAATATTTAGGCAAAAATTTCTTCAGGATTTTTATAGTAATTGTGTCAATAATGTTACTGCTTTTGGCAACGGTTTTTGTTTATACGGCAGGAGATTTGTTTGCCGAAAGGTTTATGGGTGTGAAAGATTTTGTAATTACCGATCCTAAAGTTTTTGGAACATATATTGTAATTCTTTTATATTTTATTGTTGCGACTTTATTCCCGATAGATAAAATTATCGGTAAATTTTATCCTGTATTGGGTGCTTTTTTGATATTGGGTACGGGGCTTGTATTAGTCGGATTTTTTATAAACGGTATTAATTTACAGGAAATATCCTTTCAAAATTTAAATCTGCACCCAAAAAATCTGCCTCTTATTCCTATGTTTTTTATGACAGTGAGCTGCGGTTTGTTGTCAGGGTTTCATTCAACACAGGCAACGATAATTTCAAGAACCGTTGACAAAGAAAAAGACGGCAAATATATTTTTTACGGAATGATGTGCCTTGAATGTTTAATCGCAATGATTTGGGCAGCTGCTGCAATGGACGTGTACAGCAGCGGTATTGTACCGCAAAATTTAATCGGAACGGTTAATGTCGTAAATATTGCTGCAAATAAATTCGTTCCGTTAAATTTGGCTTTTATTGTTACTTTGGCGATTATAATACTTCCTGTTACTTCGGGTGATACTGCACTAAGGGGTTTGAGAATTACGATTGCCGATGCTATAAATCTTGAACAAAAGAAAATAATAAACAGACTTGTAATAGTTGTGCCTGTAACAGTTTGTGTTATGGCAATTTTAATATGGGCTAAAACGAGTGCTGACAGTTTTTCTATGATTTGGAGATACTTTACCTTCTTTAATCAATTAATAGCTATACCTGCTTTATCTTGTGCAACGTTGTATTTGGCTTCAAATAAGAAAAACTTCCTTGTAACGCTTTTGCCTGCTTTATTTTATGTTTTTATTACAATGTCATTTATTTTTAGCGAAAAAGTCGGATTTAATTTGCCGTTAAAATATGCTGAAATAATCGGATTTGTTTTGACTTTGATTGTATTTATATATTTAATACATAAATCTAAAGCCAATGCAAAAGACTAAAAAATCCCGCTAAAATACATAATATCATTGCTGCAAAAATTGCTGTTAATTTATAGAAAGAGCCGATAGCAGCCTCATGCCCGCCATATTTGACCTGATTGATTATACCTTGAGAAAAATCGTCTTTCATACCGTTCTTGGTTTTTTCAAACGTATCATACATAAGTTTTTTAAACGAATAAATATTTTCAAGGTCTTGGCGTGCAATGGGATTTGAGATAGCAATTTTTTTTATTTTAATACTTTCCGTGTTATCTAATTCATTGTCAATGTATGCGGAAAGATTGTTTTTGAATAATTCATAACGCTTTTCATCTTTTACCGTTTCAACAGTTTGTCTGTTTGTTGAAACTTTGTTGTATTTTTCATTGCATACGGGACAGGATTCAATGTGTTCTTTTACGATTTTTGCAAGATTTTCATTCAATTTCCCTTCGCGGTAAAAATATATAAGTGCGTCAATTTGTTCGCATGTTAATTTGTTTTTCATAAAATTCTCCTAAATATATGCTTTCAAATCTTCTTGAAGTTTGCCTCTTGCACGTGCAATTCGAGATTTTACCGTACCTATTGTGGAATTAGTAGCCTGGGCAATTTCTTCGTAACTCAGTCCTTGAAATTCTCTCAAGACTATTGCAATTCTAAACTGATCCGGCAGGGCTCGAATTGCGGTTTTTATAACTTGTTCGAGTTCGATTGACAGGCATTTCTCGTTTGGTTTACATTTTTTGTCGGGCAGTTCGATTTTTATTTGAGGTTTATCTTCAATTTCTATATCAAGCGAAATTATATCCGGGTGGCGGTTTTGTTTTCTCATTTCGTCATAGAATAAATGGGTTACAATCTGATTTAGCCAACTTTTAAAAAGTTTTGGATTTTTAAGATTTTGAATATTTTTTGCGACACGTAAAAGTGCCTCTTGGGTTAAATCGGAGACATTTTCACCGTTTCTGCTTAAATATACAAAAGATGCAAAAACGTTCTTTTGCTCGCGTTTTATCAGTTCTTCAAGAGCTTTAAAGTCGTTTTGCTGTGAAAGAATAATAATTTCTTCCAAAGACATTTTTTTGTATTGCAAGCCCGCCATAAAATCTCCTTATCAGTATGATAAAGAATTTTGGGTCTAAAATGCACATACCTTACTACATAACCGATTGAATATATTTTTTACAGTAAAAGTTTAATAATCGGCACAAATACAACCTTTTAATGCGGTATAAGCTGCAACATAGGGAGAGGCAAGATAAATAAATCCGTTTACATTACCCATTCTGCCCTGAAAATTTCTATTCTGAGTTGCAAGACAAACTTCTCCGTCAGCTAATGTTCCCGCATGAACACCGACACAAGGACCGCACCCGGGAGGTAAAATCGCAGCGTTTGCTTCAACAAATGTCGTAATCAAACCTTCGTCCAAAGCCTGCAAATAAACCTCTTTTGAAGCAGGACAAATCAACATTCTGACATTCGGATTAACTTTTTTGCCTTTTAAAATTTTTGCAACAATTCGCAAATCCTCAATTCTTCCGTTTGTACAAGTTCCGACAAATACTTGATCTACTTTTACATCTTTCAATTCATCGACGGTTTTTGTATTATCAACGGTATGAGGACAGGAAACAGTATGTTTTATGTCTTGAGCATTGATTTTTATAACTCTTTCATAAACCGCATCATCATCGGGTTTTAGAGTTCTGAATTTATCCTCGCGGTCTCTTTGTCTTAAAAATTCTTTTGTTTTTTCGTCGGCAATAAACAATCCCGCCTTAGCTCCCGCTTCAACAGCCATGTTTGCGAGTGTAAACCTTTCCGACATTGACATGTTTTCTATTGTATCACCGCAAAACTCCAATGCTTTGTATGTTGCACCGTCAGCACCTATCATTCCGATAAGATGCAGCATCAAATCTTTGGAACAAATTCCTTCTCTAAATTCACCCGTAACTTCAATCTTAAATGTTGCGGGAACTTTGAGCCAAGTCTTTCCGAGAGCCATAGCAACCGCAATATCGGTTGAACCCATACCCGTTGCAAACGCACCCAATGCACCGGAAGTACAGGTGTGAGAATCAGCACCCACAAGAATTTCGCAAGGGTTTACAAAAGTTTCCACAAGCCTTTGGTGACAAACTCCCGCACCGACATCAGACAAAATCGATCCGTATTCTTTTGAAAAATCTCTCAAAACCTTATGAGTATTGGAAAGTTCTTTTCTCGGACTCGGAGATGCGTGGTCAATAAACAAAATTGTTCTCTCAGGATTAAACAATTTTTCTTTGCCCAATTTCTTAAATTCCTGAACCGTTAACGGTCCTGTTCCGTCCTGCACTGCCGTAACATCAACTTTTGCAATAACAAGTTCACCTGCTTTAACGTTTTTGCCTGCGTGTTCGGAAATTATTTTTTCGGCTAAAGTTTGACCCATATTTTCTCCTTTTTTCTTTATTTTATCACGGAAATTTTGCGCAGAGCATGTTCCAATCTTAGCAATTTTTTTTCATCTGTTCCGATTCCGCAAAGAAGCATTGTCGAAATTTCGTTCGTCTTTTCATCTTCAATATTAAATTTGTCATAAAGAAGTTCAGAAAGTTCATATCCCGTCAAACCCTCTTTTTTGATAAGAATTTTTGTAATGTCATCTCCGCCAAACTCAATATTTGTAATATTCTTCCTAAGATTTTCAATATAAGTTATCAAATTATCAAGATTTTTTCTTCCCTCTTTTGAATTCAGGTAACTGATATTTTTTTCAATACTTGCCAAAATCGGATATGAAGGCGAAGTAGTATTTATCATACTCAAAGCATTATCGGGATTTATATCGCAGTTTACGTGAAGCAATGCGGTAGGATTTAAACCGCCTGCGGTTTTGTGTAATGATTGAACGGTAAAATCCGCAATTTTGACTGCACTTTGCGGTAATTTTTCGGAAAACGGATACAAAGCCCCGTGCGCCTCATCAACAATCAGGTAAGCATTGTTTTTATTACAAATTTCTTTTAATGCTTTTATATCCGAAACAATTCCCTCATAAGTCGGTGATGTTACAATTACGGCTTTTACACCTTTAATGTCAATCAAATTTGGGATTGTTTTATCGGGAACTCCCCAATCATTTATTTTCGGAATATCATAAAAAACAGGTTCACAGCCAGCTAATTTTACCGCATTCAAGTGACATGGGTGAGAATTTCTCCACAAAAGCACCTTATCACCTTTTTGGGTGCAAGCCAAAACAGAGGCAATTATACCGCTTGTGGAACCGTTTGTTAAAAATCGGGTATAATTTGTCCCATAGATTTTTGAAACGCGTTCCTGAGCTTCTGAAAGAGCTTCCTGCGGATTGTAAGCATCAGTCTCCGAAATATCGTACTTATAAAATTGTCTGAGTTTATTGAATACAAAAAACTTTTGCCCGTGTGACGGAGTCGTGAACAAAAGTTTTCTGTTTGTTTTACGTAATAAATTTATTAAACTCACTTTATTTATTTCTTATTTCGATACTTCTCTTTGCACAATATTGTGTCAAAGTCATTTTGTCTTTACTGTTATGATATTCAAATCTTCCCGAAAGTGTATAGCCTTCAACTTCGTTTTTCTCTATTCTTATCGGGCTGAAAATACATTCAACGGATTGTTTTTCGGAAAGCGGTAAAACTACCGTGTATTTCTTTTCAATATCAAAATTTTCGTTTGTTTTGAACTTCATACCGCCTGCAGAGATATCAAGTGTAGTAACTCTGTGTGAACCGCCGTCAAATTTTAAATCCAAATCATGAACAAACTTTATACGTCTGTATTGGCGTCTTTGCAAAAACTTGTGTTTTGCCGGGTTTGCAACTTTTATGGTCTTACCGTCAATAGTTTCTGCAAATGAATCAAAATATAACATTCCATGACTTGTCTGTGTATAAAATTCGCAATAGTTATGGCGCATTATACCTTCGGGTTCGTATTCCAATTCCATTGTAAAATATTTAGGTTCAACACTAATAACCGTACCTTTGTTAGCGCATTTGAAATCAGCAGGCACAACGGTTATTTTTTTGTCTTTTTCAATAAGTTCTCTCATATTGTTATCCTCTTTGCCTTTATATTACTATATTAATTATTTTTTGTCGATATGTAAAGAAACCGTAAAAAAAAGCCCTTCAAAATGAAGGGCAAAGTATTGAGCAATCAGAAGAGTTGAGGATTTACATATTCATAATACAAATATTTTTTCCTTAAATCATTCTACTTTTTGCTTAATATTTTTTTAGAAGATTAGATGAATAGATGATTAGAAGATTAGCCTTTATTGTTAAAATTACTTTGTTAATAAAAAAGGAACAGCTATATAGCTGTTCCTTTACTATTTTATCGTTTTTAAAATTATTCTTTCAAGAATGATTCGTAATTACGTGCCAAAAGGTGTGTTCTGACTTGATTTATCAAGTCAAGAGCTACACCGACCATAATTATCAGCGAAGTTGCTCCGATACCTTGTATTGTTTTTATGTTTGTAACATAACTTGCAAGTGACGGAACAAGTGCGATAATACCAAGTCCCATAGCACCGATAAATGTTGTTTTTGTCAAAATTTTATCAAGTGCTTCGGCTGTCGGTCTGCCCGGTTTTACACCCGGAATTGACGAACCGTATTTTTTTAGATTGTCCGCAATATCTTTTGGCTGCATATTCGGCATAATTGAAGCATAAAAGAAAGTCAATGCAACAATTAATAAGAAATATATTACGTAATAAGTAATTCCGTCGGGACTCATAAACTGAGTAAACTGAACTACAAGGTTTTTTACAGCCTCGCTCTTGAAATTAGCTTGTCCGACAAGGCTTAATACTGTTGACGGGAAAAGCAAAATCGCAATAGCAAAGATAATCGGCATAACACCGCCCGGATTAAGTTTGAACGGAATAAACGAGTTCATACCGCCGTAAACCTTGTTTCCGACTTGTCTTTTAGGATTAACAATAATAACTTTTCTTACCGCTTCCTGCATAATAACAATGAAAATCATTGCCGCAAAGAAGATTAAAAGCAAAGCTGCCAAACCTAATTGCATCATTGTATTATTTGCAACAATCTGTGCGGTTCTTGAGGCATAAATAGGTATTCCGGACAAGATACCGATAAAGATTATCAGCGAACCTCCGTTTCCGATACCTTTTTCCGTAATAAGTTCGGATATCCACATCACAAGCACCGAACCCGAAGTCAAAACAATAATTGAACTTATAAAGAACATTACGGGATTGACGTTCGGAAGGATTGAACCCGGTAAATGATGCAAATACAACATAAATATTAACGATTGGAATACAGCAAGCACAACCGTAAATATTCTTGTGTACTGTGATAATTTTCGTCTGCCCGCTTCTCCTTCTTCTTTTTGAAGTTTTTCCAACGAAGGAATAACGACAGAAACTAACTGTATAATAATTGATGATGTGATATAAGGTCCGATGCCGAGTGCAAAGATTGAAACTTTACCCAATGCACCGCCCGAAAACAAATCCAAAAATCCGATAATATTGTTACCTTGAGCAATATTTGAGAAAATTTGGTTATTGATACCGAACAAAGGCATTTGAACCCCGAATCTAAATGCGGCAATCATCAGAAAAGTAAACAGAATTTTCTGTTTTAATCCCGATGCATTCCACATTGACATCAAATCATCGGTTGTAGGCATTCTCATTCCTTGTGCCATTATACTAACTCAACCTTTCCGCCTGCTTTTTCTATTTTCTCTTTTGCCGAAGGTGTTACGTAGCAAGCCTTTACGGTAATAGCATCTTTTAATTCACCGTTACCCAATACTCTCAAACCTACGCATTCTTTTGAAACTCTGCCTAATTCAATCAATTTTTCAAGAGAAACTTCTTTCAAACCGTATTGAGCAATTCTGCCTACATTGATTTCTGCATATTTAAGCTGATTGATAAGTTTGAAACCTTTCAATTTCGGCATTTGTCTGTAACCGGGCATTTGTCCGCCTTCAAATCCTCTTTTTGAAGAATTACCGGAGCGTTGTCCTTCACCATTATGACCGCGGCAAGATGTTTTACCCCTGCCTGATGAACGACCTCTGCCTACTCTTTTAATTTTATGTGTTGAACCTTCTGCGGGTTTCAAATCTTCTAATGTGATTGTCATTTTTTTATTCCTTTTTTTCTTGTATGATTGCTCGCTTTCACTGTCACGGAAACTACGTCCGTTATACGCAATCAAGATACTATATAATGAAATATTTAAAGTGAGCCGTAAAAAGTCATTTATTATAAACTTTTCACGTTTTACATCTCACATTTCACTTACTCAACAATAGTAACCAAATGAGGTACTTTGTTAACCATACCCAAAATTGTTGCAGAATCATAGTGTTCAACTATTTGGTTTTGTTTTTTCAAACCCAAACCTGCAACAACTTTGCGTTGTTTTTCGGACGCACCGATAAGGCTGCCCGTAAGTTTGATTTTTATTTGTTTATTTTGTGTTTTTGCCATTTTTCTTTTCCTTATTATTTTAATAATTATCGTGTTTTTGCAATTAACTAATTAAGCAATTCAGCCATAGTCAAACCGCGTTTTTTAGCAACTTCATTAAACGGAGTCAAGGCCTTTAATGCTTCTAACGTAGCGTTAGCTGCATTAAGAGGAGCTTTTGAACCCAAAGATTTTGCCAAAATGTTTTCGATACCGGCAAGTTCAAGTACCAAACGTACCGCACCGCCTGCAATAATACCTGTACCTTGAGATGCGGGTCTGAGCATAACCGAACCTGCACCTGATCTTCCCGTAATCGGGTGAGGAATAGTAGTTTTGAAAATAGGAACGTTGATAAGATTTTTTCTTCCGTCAGCGATTGCCTTTTGGATAGCAATAATAACTTCTGATGCCTTAGCACAACCGACACCTACCTGACCTTTTTGGTTTCCTACAATAACGATTGCACGGAAGCTCAATTTTTTACCGCCTTTAACAACTTTTGTAACACGGCTGATTTGAACAACACGTTCAATCCATTCCGATTGAGGTTTTTCTTCCGTAGTTTCAATTTTTTGTTTTCTTCCGCGACCACGTCTGCGGGGTTTTTCTTCTGCTGATTCTTCAACAGTTTCAACTGCTTTAGCAGCAGTTTCTTCTGCGGTTTCTTCAGTTACTTCAGTAATTTTTTCTTCGTTTTCCATTAATTTTAACCTTTCATGTGTCTGTCATTCTGAGGCTTTTATATGAGATTCTTCGCCTTTTAGGCTCAGAATGACAAGATGCTGAAGAATCTCATTTTATTTGATTTTAACGAATACACCAAAACAAAGGCTTGCGCCTATGGTAAGATATTCGTGAGTAACTTTTCTGACAATATTTATTTTATAGCAAATAAAAATAAAAATCAAGTCTAACGTTAATATAAATTATTTAACTGATAGTCACGTACAAATTCCAGATAGTCTTTTAGATTTTTTAAATATTGATTTCTTAGTTGTACAGTAAGTTCACCTACCGTTCTGAAAACACGGCGCGCAAAATTTTCTTCATATTTATACTCTTTTTCCGGCTGAAAAACGGTTACTGCTTCTGTATCAGCAGAAATTGATCTGTTTTCCGATAAATATTTTCTCAAAAATCCGTTATCCGTTACTGTTATATTAAGCTGGTGATCTGCTTCGTTGTTCGAAGAAGGATCAAATTTAAATTTTATTTTAATATTTTCGTCTTTGGCAAAGTTTTCAAGTGTTGATGAAATATTTTGTAATTCCGCGTTTATTTTTTGAAATTTTGGCAAGGTTTCAAGTGCAAATTTTGAAGTACTTTCCGAATCTGAACGTTCCAAATACATCAGCGGATTTCTTGAAAGTTTTATATCGTCAAAGTTTAATCTTGTAATTTTCATATTTATATCCTTTTTTAATTTTAAAATCGGAAAAAATATTTTTTGCTAAATTGTTAAATTTTTTTGCAAAATTTCATCAAGAATCCCCGTCATAACATTTTTAAATCTTTCACATTCGTCCTTTGTTTTTGCCTCAAAACGCAACGTAAAAACGGGTTCCGTATTGCTTTGTCTGATTAGCGCAAAACCGCCGTCAAAAACAATTCTCATACCGTCAAGTGTAATGATATCTTTAATTTCCGAACCAAAAATATTTTTATCATTTTCAACCGCTTTTTTTACGTTTTCCAAAGTAGATTTTTTAAGTTCGTTCGGACAGGGATAACGCACTTCGGGGGAAGAATAAACGTTATCAAAGGCTTTCAGCATATCGCTTATTTTGAATTCAGGGTTTATATTCTTATTCTTAGCGATAATTTCTATAATTCTGCAACCTGCATAAACCGCATCATCAAACCCGTAATATCTGTCTTTAAAAAATGTGTGACCGCTCATTTCGCCTGCCAAAAGTGCATTTGTTTCTTTCATCATTGATTTGATATATCCGTGACCTGTTTTGCACATAACGGCTTTACCGCCAAGACGGTTGATTTCATCATATAAAACCTGTGAACATTTAACTTCGCTTACGACAGTCGGTACAATATTTTTCTTTTTGCAGTCTGCAATCAAATCCTGAGCATAAATCAACAATAATTTATCACCCGTCAAAAATCTCCCTTCACTGTCTATAATTCCTATTCTGTCACTGTCGCCGTCATAAGCAATTCCGATATCGGCTTTGTTTTCGACAACAACCTGTTTAAGCGTATCAAGAGTTTTTTCAACACTCGGATTAGGGTGGTGATTGGGAAAATTTCCGTCAGGTTCGGAAAAAAGTTCAATAACTTCACAACCAAGCTCTCTGTAGAGTTGTGGTCCAACAATACCACCGGTTGCGTTTGCACTATCGACAACAACCTTTACCCCTTCACCAATTCGTCCGAATTTTGATTTCATTTCAGAAATATAGTCCGGGATAATATTATATTCTTTTACTGTTCCTTCACTTAGCTGCTTAGCTGCTTGGTTTCTCAGCATCTTAAATGTTTCTTCTTTAACTTCGGCAATTTGACTTTCCGTCAACGTCCGTTTTGCAAAAGTCATTTTCAAACCGTTATACTCTTTAGGATTGTGACTTGCGGTAATAATTGCTGCGGCGGTGATATCTTTTCCGTCCGTTATATCTTTAGGAAGTCCGACAACTTCAGAATAATATCCGATTGGTGTCGGCGCAAGCCCCAATTTAACCACATGCGCACCTGTTGATGAAATGCCGTCGGTCAAAGCTGTTTCAAGAGATGTTGAATGAAGTCTTGCATCTTTTGTTACGGTAATCCAAATATCATTTTCATTCAGTCCGGACTGTTTTTTCAGCCAATTAACAAATCCGATACCCGTATTATAATAAAGTTCTTCCGTTATATCTTCTCCGTAAATCCCTCTTATATCGTTTTTTCCGAAAGCATGTTCATATTTTTGCATATACTATTCTCCCTTTTTTATTTTTATATTATCATAAACAAATAAAACCGACCTTTGACGAAGTGAATAATCAAATGTTTGTGAGGAAACAACAGAGGCTCGTATTGTTTGAGCGGTAAAGTATAATCAAAAGCTGGATTGCCACGCGAGCCAATCCTTTGGCTCGCTCGCAATGACAGTATAGCGAGTTTACGAGCCTTTAGCCGAACAATTACATTTGATATGAACGAGGAGCAGGTCGGGAGTTTCTTTGGTTTCTTTCTTGTCGGTACAAGAAAGAAACTGCTGGGTGCAGGGGCTGCATAAGCCCCGCTAAATGAATATATCAATAACGGCAAATTATGAAAAATTTTATTAATTCAATATTTAATACGGAAAAATTTGCGGGTCTGATTTTTATTTTGCCTGCACTGTTAGGAACTTTGATTTTTATTATAATTCCCGTTATTTGCTCATTCGGTTTAAGTTTTGCCAAATGGGATTTGTTAAATCCGATACAATTTGTCGGATTTGATAATTACAAGGAAATATTTTCTGATAGTGTTTTCTTTCAAATTTTTTGGAATACGATTGTTTTTGCGGTTTCGACATCAGTTTTCGGGGTTATTATACCGTTAATATTGGCCTGCATATTAAATTCAAAAATCAGGGGATCTGAATTTTATAAAACCGCTTATTTTTTGCCGTTTATTACTCCTATGATTGTAGTCGGTATAATTTGGGAATGGATATTTGACCCGAATATCGGAATGTTAAATCATATTTTGCATCTCAATATAAATTGGTTATATGATACACATTTTGCAATGAGTGCAATGATAATTGTTTCGGTTTGGAAACTTATCGGGTACAATATGGTAATATTTTTGTCATCTTTGAGCGGTATTTCCCAGAGTATGTTTGAGGCGGCAAAAATTGACGGAGCAAATTCTTTTCAAACTTTCAAAAATGTTACGGTTCCGTTGTTGTCGCCCACTATATTTTTTGTGGTAATAATCACGGCAATAAGTTCTTTTCAGGTGTTTGACCTGATTTATCTTATGACGGAGGGCGGTCCGCTTAACAGTACAAATGTTTTGGTTTATGCCATTTATCAAAATGCGTTTGAATTTTTTAATGTAGGAAAAGCCTCAGCAATCGCCTACGTTTTGTTTACAATAATATTAGTTTTGACCTTAATTCAGTGGAATTTGCGCAAAAAATTAGTTTATAACGAAGAATAAATATTATATCTTATCGGCTGATGTTTAAAATTTATCAGAACGTTATATTCAGGTTATGAAAATTATAATTTTAGGCGGAGTTGCAGCAGGCGCAAAAGCTGCCGCAAAAGCGCGCAGAATGCTCCCTGATGCGGAAATTAATCTTTATACGGACGACACACATATTTCTTATTCTTCTTGCGGATTGCCTTATTACATTGAAGGTAATTTTGAGGATTACAGGCAACTGTTGGTGCGCTCTCCCGAAGAATTTGAAGAAAAAAATATTCACGTTCATTTGAGAAACAAAGCAACAAAAATTCTTCCGCATTATAAACAGGTTTTGATTGAAGATTTTGACAACAATCGCGCATTTCTTACTGATTACGACAAATTGATAATCGCAACGGGTGCAAGACCTTTTATTCCGAACATTAAAAATCTTGATTTAAAAAATATTTTTACCTTAAGAAAAATTGAGGACGGTATAAATATCAAAAACCAAGTTTTAAAATCAAAAAATGCCGTTATAATCGGGGGCGGATATATCGGACTTGAACTCGTTGAAGCACTCGTCAGACAGAATTTAAAAGTAACGCTTTTGGAACACGGTACACACATTATGAAGCGTTTCGACGAAGATATGTCGGAATTGATTTTAAAGCAGTTGACCGAATGCGCAAATGACAGATTTGAAATACTTACGTCAGAAATTGTTACCGAATTTTCGGGTGACAATAACGGTGTTAAATCCGTAAAAACGCTTTCGGGCAAGGATATTCCCGCTGATTTGGTGATTATTGCTTCGGGTGTAAGACCTAATTCCGAAATTGCTTGTGAATCGGGAATTGAAGTCGGTGAAACGGGTGCCATAAAAGTTAATGAACGAATGCAGACAAATTTTGAAGATATTTATGCTTGCGGTGACTGTTGTGAGGACAGAATGATTGTTACGGGAAAAATGAGTTGGATTCCGCTCGGCTCAACCGCCAATAAAGAAGGAAGAACCGCTGCCATCAATGTATCTGGCGGTAACGATATTTTTAAAGGAGTTTTAGGCTCTGCGGTCACAAGATGTCTTTCACTTACCATGTCTATGACGGGCTTAACCGTTCGTGAGGCTGAAAATTCCGGGTATAATCCCGTTTTTGTGACGGTAACAAAATATGATAAGGTCGGATTTATGCCTGATGCAAACAATATTACGCTAAAACTTGTTGCAGACAAGACAACAGGACTGCTTTTGGGTTGTCAGGCGGTTGGAGCGGGTGATGCAGATAAAAGGGTTAATGTTGTAACTTCGGCACTTTTGGCTCGTATGAGCGCGAGAGATTTTTATAACAACGATATTACATATGCTCCGCCGTATTCTCCGACCATTGATCCTTTATTGAACGCTGCACAGATATTGGCGAGCAAAACAGAGGAAAGCACCTAAGAAGCTCAGAAGTTAGGCAGTTTAGATTTTATTAGACTCAGCTTCATAGCTGCCTAATATATTTCACCA
The DNA here is from genome assembly GCA_902795965.1 of uncultured bacterium. Lineage (GTDB taxonomy): Bacteria > Cyanobacteriota > Vampirovibrionia > Gastranaerophilales > Gastranaerophilaceae > Stercorousia. Next base: position 2,528 of record CADBNI010000044.1, on the reverse strand, counting down.
ATCCTTCCCCCATTGCAAAGCAGTTTGGTTGAACTCGCAACGCGCCTTGCGCCATAAAATCCGCCGACAGACATCTGCCCGCTACAAAAAGGTTTTCTATGTCCGCAGACATAAGACTTTCGACGGGAAGCTGATAATCTTGCACTTTTTCAAGCGTTGAGGCATCTTTTTTCGCGGAATGAACATCTACGGGGTAATTGGAAATTACAACCGGGTTTTCAAACTTTTTACCCGATTTTAAATCGTCAACGGTGTAGACATATTTCCCTTTTATGCGGTTTGAAACGCGCACTCCGAGTTCGTCCGCAATGTTTGAGATATAAGCATTTTCAAATCCTTTAAGATATTTTTTGCAAAAATCAGAAATGCGCAAAATGCTTTGCCTGCCTTGTTGTACGGCATCAGTAAGACTTTCGGGTTCAAGTATTCGCGGACAGTTGAAAGCGACCGCATCAGGCATTCCCGCAACGGTAAATATTTGAAAATAGTTGCGGTCAGCGTCTTTTAGAATACCTTTTTCAACCGCATCATCAAATAAAGGCTTTAATGCCCAGTTTTTCCCGCTATCCCAGGTATATGCGGTAGAAAGGTGAATTTCATGTTCCCCTCTCCTACAGCTTTTTTCGGTAGGAGAGGGAGCGGTTGTTTGCGAAGAATGAGCATTACAACCGCGGGTGAGGTAATACTCTGCAGTAGTAACACTTCTGTCCTTATCAAGCTCCAAAATCCATTCTGAAAAGGCCTTTAGGTCTATGTTGCTCATGATAAACCGCAGACTTACAGGCTGTGACAAAGCCACCTCTCCTCCTAAGAACAGGTGCGTGGGCGCAGCTCCCTCCCCCCTTGAGGGGGAGGGGTGGGGAGAGTGGGAATATTGATTAATATTAGATTCTTCGCCTTTCACGTCATTCTGAGCATAGCGAAGAATCTGTTTACGGTTCGGCTCAGAATGACAATCCCAAAACTCGCACCCGCAAAGTTTTCCGATTTCGCAATCTCCTGTTGTGTCAATTACATATCTCGTTTCGATAGGTTCAGATAATATATTTCTGCAGTTTTGTAACGAGCAGTTATATGGCGATAATATTTTTAGCGATGAAATATGTTTCATTCCCTCGCCCCTTTGGGGAGAGGGTTGGGGTGAGGGGCTAAGGTTGACCTCCTCAACCGTTGCACCAAAAACTACTTCAACACCTGCATCTTGCATTAAATTATCAAGTGCAATTTTTGTCAATTCGGGATTAAACCAGCCGTCGTTGCCTTGATAAGTGATTTGCCCGCCAAGTTTTTTTAGCTCAGCGACAAGTGCGTTAAAAAAATCCGTATTAATTTGGTTGTCGCCCGCTTTCATTGCGGGAACGACAAGCCCTGAGGTAATTGCTCCGCCAAGGTGAATTTTCTTTTCTATTAAAAGGGTTTTGAGCCCTGATTTTCCTGCCGTGTAAGCGGCTGCACAGCCCGCAGTTCCGCCCCCGACAATAATAATATCGTATTTAGCCATGTAAATATTATATGTTTTTTTATTTACTGTGGCAAATTATTAATAAAATTGATAGATTCCGTGTCACGGAATGACATGAAAACTTTTCCCTCGCCCCTTGAGGGAGAGGGAGCAGTTGTTCGAGCGAAAGCGAGTTACAACTGCGGGAGAGGGGAGAATAAAACGGCACCAAGAAAATCTCAATGCCGTTTATTTATAAGTACTTATCGAACTTACATAACACTTATCTTACTTATCAAACCTCTTTAAAAACTAATCACCTACGCACAGAGGAACGTAGTTGTAGATACGGCTGCCCTCGCCCCACGAGCTGCTGTTCGAGTAGATGTTGCGTACCAAGGCCGTAGTAGCCGTCCTCTCGGAACTCGACCAAAAGTAGCCGGTCAGGACGATAGGAGCATCTGCGCCGTTCGGTATGCTACTTCCGTCCACGCAAATGATTTTGTCGGTTGAGGCAAGGCGTCCGTTATAATCGTGGGACTTGTAGTAGTCCTCGCAGTTTGCATAACCGCCGTACCCGTTCACCATAATCAAGGTATACGGTCCTATGTCAGTACGTCCGTATCTTGCTCCCGCTACTACCGCTAAAGTCTGAAAACTCGGCAGGTGAAGTCCGAGTTCGTTACATTTCTTTACCGCTCCTGCATAATAATCGGAATCATAACTGCATCCGTTCACAAGACCTTTCTTTTGTAATTCTTCACATTCCGCTTTGGTTGCAGGAGTTGCAGGAAATTGTACCGAACCGAATAATGAATTCAACGTTCTGACATCTTTTCCTATTCTGTTAGGTCCTGTTCCGCCGTTGATATCAAATATCGCACTTATACAGTTTGTGGTAGCATTCGTCACGGGTTTTCCGTCTACGCTTGTCCAACTGAACGTAGTCGAAGGTTCAAGCTGAGTACATTGTGGTGAATACGTCATAATCATAGGTACTCCGTCACCTGTTACTATACCTACCGTTGCAGTGCCTGCCGTTCCGAGTCCCAAACTTTTCAATTTTGACCCGTTTGTTATACTGCTT
>CADBNI010000043.1 GCA_902795965.1 uncultured bacterium | reverse complement strand
TGCAGTTCCGAAAGAATACATCGAACCTGCAAGAAAAGGTATGGAAGAAGCTCTTGAAGGCGGTATCTTAGCAGGATTCCCGATGATTGACGTTAAGGTTGAACTTTATGACGGAAGTTACCACGAAGTTGACTCGTCTGAAATGGCGTTCAAAATCGCAGGTTCAATGGCTATCAAAGACGGCTGTAAAAAAGCACAACCCTGCATACTTGAACCTATGATGAAAGTTGAAATCGAAATCCCTGATGAATTTACGGGTACGATTATCGGTGACATCTCAAGACGCCGCGGAAGAATCGAAGGTCAAGAACCTCAAGGCAATACGGGTAACGTAATTGTCAGAGCTATCGTTCCTCTTGCGAATATGTTCGGTTACGCAACAGACTTGAGAAGTAATACTCAAGGTCGCGGAACATTCTCAATGGAATTCCAGTGCTACGAACAAGTTCCTGCAAATGTTGAAAAAGAAATCATTGAAAAAGCGGGAGCGAGCAAAGCATAAAAATTATTTTGCGAAAAATAGAGAGGTTGAAAAACCTCTCTTTTTTATGTAATAATTGTACCCCTCACCCTAACCCTCTCCCCGTTGGGGCGAGGGGAAAATATTTTGATTTATATACTCCAAAACATTATCAATATTCGACAATTCATTATTATAAATTCTTATTATTTTATATCCTAAATTTTTTAAATATTCATCTCTTATTTTATCATGACTTTCTTGCTCCTCTGACATATGTTGAGAACCGTCAAGCTCAATAATAAATCTTTTTTCTTTGCATAAAAAATCAACGATATAATTTCCAATAGGTACTTGTCGTGTAAATTTTAAACCTGCGAATTGTCTGTTTCTCAAATAGTACCACAATTTTTGTTCACAATCCGTCATTTGTTTTCGTAACTGTCTGGCATTAACTAATGCCTTATCTGTGTAATTGTGTTTAGAATTCATATCCTTATATTACCATAAAAATTCCCCTCGCCCCAACGGGGAGAGGGTTAGGGTGAGGGGTACAATTATTACATAAAAAAAAGACCGGCGTGAAAAGATTTTCCGGTCCCAAAAAGATTCGATTTTTTAAACATTTCGAGTTTTAAAATTTTTATGAGATTGAGCGCTCGGCTCGCTCTCGCTACTTGCCGTACAATACTGCTTTTGCAGCGTCAGATGCGGGCAAAATCGTTTGATCGTAAAATTCAACAGGATAGATATCTGTCGGTGATTTAATTGTACAAACTTTAGATGCATTAGCATCACCTGTATTTGTTTCATCACAAGTAACCACTTTGTTAGGTCCTTTTGCTCCGTTAACATCAATTACACCTAAACAAATTTTGTTTTTATTTGTTTCCGTTTCCGTTTCAATGGCTTTTGTACAAGAATAAGCATTTGCGGCATCAAATGCAAACATACTGCCATCGTTAAAGAACAAATATGTATCAGGTGTAACGGTTGTAGCTTGTACTACCTGGTCTGCGGTTTTTCCTGCACACGGACCTGTTGTTTCAGTTACTTCAGCTGCAGTACATTTATGACCTGCAGTAATTTGAGGTATAGTGTAATCTGCAGGTTTAGTCATACTTACAACATTCATTCTGTCGTTAATTAATTTTGCGATTGTTGTTCCCGTGCAATTAGTGTCGCTACATGCTGTTTCGCCCGTTTTGCCTTTAACCGTATCCGCAAAGCTGATGTCGTCAAGTGCTACGTTCAGGGTTACGCCTTGTGAAATCGCTGACAAAGCCTTTTTGTACGCTGCTTTGTATTGCGCGCCGTTTGTTTGGTTAATCAATGTCGGCATGGTCATTGCCGCAACAACCCCAATAATACCCAATGTGATCAATACTTCAGCCAAAGTAAAAGCTGAACTCTTTTTTGAAAATTCCATAATAATTTTCCACCTTTCTTCTTATGTTACATGTCTATTATACGATATATATATCAATTTGTCAAGTTTATTGATACAAATATCATTTAATCAATTTAGAATTATCTATATATTTTAAATGAGGCAGTAATGAATTTAGACAAAAAAATTATCGGTAAAAAAATACGTCAATTACGCTTGGAAAAAGGATTTTCGCAGGAACAGCTTTCCGAAAAAATAGATATTTCTCCACGTCATATGTGTACGATTGAGAACGGAAATTCATTTCCCTCAATAGAAACATTTGTTAATATTTCTAAAATTCTTGATATAGATATCAATTCTTTTTTTAATTTGAATGTTGATAATAAAGACAGTTTGCGCAAAGAAATTTATGACCTTGTGCAGACGTCGAGCAGGTCTGAATTGCAGTTGATTAAAGATATCATTATTGCAGTGCAAAAGAATGCATAAATATTTTGCGGGGCTAATGCCGCCCCTGCACCCCGCAGTTTCTTTCTTGTACCGACAAGAAAGAAACCAAAGAAACTCCCGACCTGAACTCCGTTCGCTAATAATTTGTACGGCTCAACCCGAGGCGGACAAACTCACTCGGTGTCACCCTGAACTTGTTTCAGGGTCTATCAATTTTTATCGTTCAGACAATGTCCGCCGTCTTAAATTTGCTTCACGCTCACAGAATTTCGCACATGTGACTTCGTCACAGTATGCTCAATCTGTTCGCTACCCGGACTCGCTTCGCTCCGTCCGTACGCAAATTCGCTTTGTTGTTGTCTCGCTTACAATTATTGCTCACTACGTAAAGGTCGGTACAATTTTTTATTTTTATTTTGTTGTAAATAATTTATTAAAATATGAAATATTTAATTCGTACATACTTCATTTACCTTTAATTATTGACATTGAATTTCCTTGATAATACAATCTTCTTAGGATTTTGTTGATATAAGGGAGATGCAATGAAGAAAAATATTATAATATTTATAACAGTTGTTATTTGCGCAGTTCTTTTCAGATTAGGATATTCAAAGATTACGGATATTATACAGGGCATAAATGATAAAAAAGCCCCTGCACCTACGGTTTCACTGCATGAAGTCGGTGAGCAGAGCGTTATCAAAAACTATGATGCCCCGGGAAGGGTTGTATCAAAGTACAGAGTTGATGTTTTGGCACGTATTGCGGGATATTTACAACAAAGTTATTTTAAAGAAGGGGATATGGTTAAAGAAGGGCAGGTGCTTTTTCTTATTGAACCTGCGGAATACAAAAATGCTTCAAACGCTGCAGCGGCACATGTTAACAATTTGAGTGCGCAATTAAATTTTGCGGAAAAACAACTTGTACGTGCAAGCGAACTTGTAAAAAAAGATTATATTGCAAAATCACGATATGATGAAATTTTGTCCCAAAGAGATTCTTTGAGAGCGCAGTTAAATTCGGCAAAAGCCGAACTGAGTGATGCGAACAGAAATCTTGGCTACACAAGCGTAAAATCTCCCGTTAACGGAAAAGTCGGTATAATAAACGTTACGGTAGGAAACTATGTTACACCCTCATCAGGTGCTTTGACAACAATTAACAGTACCGATCCGATTTATATTACTTTTCCGCTTGATTCAAAAGATTTTCAAGAACTTGCAAATTCTGACGGTGACGATAACCGAAACAGAACCGTTGAGGTTACTCTTGCAGGCGGTAAAAAGTACAAATATCAAGGGGTGCAGGATTTTCAAGATAACAAAGTCGATTTGTCAACAGGTACGGTTACTTTGAGAGCGACTTTGAAAAACCCCAATAACGAACTTATTCACGGTGAATTTGTTACCGTAAAATTGTATGCAAATCGACCGGTAAATATTCCGATTGTTCCCGTGACGGCAGTACAGGAAAATCAGGCGGGAAGATATGTTTACAAGATTGATGAACAAAATTTACCTCAACTTGTTTATATAAAAACCGCAGGTCAAAGCGGTGATAACTGGATAGTTACGGAAGGGCTGCAAAAAGGCGATAGGGTTGTTATTGACGGCTTGCAAAAGGTTATCCCCGGAAAACCCGTTACGATAATTTCGGCTGAAGAAATGAAAAAATTCAAATCCGAAAATGTGACGGAGAATAAAGGAGAGAAAAGCAGGTGAGAAGTGAAAAGTGAAAGGTGAAAAGACCGTATGGTTTGCTTGCGCAAACATAAATTATATTTTTCGAGCGAAGCGAGCTTAATAAACTTTTCACTATTCACATTTCACTTTTCACCCGACAAAATAAAGGATATCAAATGACTAACGAAAAATCGGGAAATTTATTTATAAAACGTCCAAAATTGGCGATTGTAATATCTTTGGCAATTATGCTTGCGGGTATATTGATGATTACTCAGCTTCCTTTGGAAGAATATCCGTCAATTACTCCTCCGCAGGTTGTTGTTAATGCAACATATGCGGGTGCGAGTTCGGACGTAATTGCGGATACGATTGCAGCTCCCGTTGAGGCTCAGCTTAACGGTGTTGAGGACATGATTTATATGTCGTCAACTTCGCAAAACGGTTCTTATCAGCTTACTTTATATTTTAATATCGGTACAAACCCCGATATGGCGGTTGTAAACGTTATGAACCAATTACAGCTTGTTACTCCGCGTTTGCCCGAAGAAGTTAAAAGATACGGTTTGACGGTTAAAAAATCTACGGGCGGTCCGGGGATTATGATGATTACGATAAATTCACCCACGCATACGTACGATTCTTTGTATGTCGCAAACTATGCCTCAATAAATATTAAAGACGAACTTGCCCGCGTTAAAGGTGTCAGTAAAGTTCAGGTTTTCGGAACGTCTGACTATGCAATGAGAATATGGCTTGATGCCGAAAAAATGGCGAGTCTTGGGGTTTCGGTTGATGAAGTTAATTACGCAATTCAAACTCAAAATACTCAAGTTCCGACAGGTGATTTGGGTGATGAACCCATGAAAACCCCTCAAATGCTGAAACTTACCATGAGAACAAAGGGACGTCTTAAAGATGCCAAAGAATTTGAAGAAATTATTATTCGTTCAAAACCCGACGGTTCTCAAATAAAACTGAAAGATGTTGCAAGAGTTGAGTTGGGTGCGGAAAGTTATGCATTTTTCTCACGTATCGGCGGTAAGGATTCTGCGGTAATTTCGGTTACACAACTCCCCGAAGCGAATGCTATCGATCTTTCAAACAGAATAAGAAAGAAAATGAAGGAGTTGAGCAAGACTTTTCCGCAGGGGATTGAATACCATATTGAACGTGATGAAACAGACTTTGTGCGTGAATCTATCAACGAAGTTATCGGTGCAATCGGGCTTGCGGTTTTGTTGGTAGGTATTGTTACGTATCTTTTCCTCGGAACTTTCAGGGCGGCACTTATTCCGTTTGCGGCAATTCCCGTTTCGCTTATCGGTGTGTTTATATTTATGAATCTGTTGGGATTTTCAATAAACCTTTTGATTTTGTTCGGTCTTGTTTTGGCTGTCGGTCTGGTTGTTGATGATGCTATCGTTGTACTTGAAAATACTCAAAGGCATATTCAGGAAGGTAAAAATGCTCCTGATGCAACGGAAATAACAATGAAAGAAGTTTTCAGCGCGGTACTTGCAACTTCATTGGTATTGATGGCGGTATTTGTTCCCGTATCGTTTATGGCGGGTATTACGGGTCAGATGTTCAGGCAGTTTGCACTGTGTATTGCTTCCGCAATCGGACTTTCGACACTTGTTGCGTTGACTTTGTCGCCTGCTTTATGTGCAATGATTTTGAAATCCGGACAGGAAAAAGCCGATTTTGAATTTATTCAAAAATTTGACGAATGGTTTAACAATGTAAGAGATAAATATTTGGAAGGGGTTAAATCCTTTATAAATTCACCGAAATTGGTTATTTCAATTTATTCGTTAATTATAATTTCAATCGGTGTAATGTTTTGGTTAATCCCGAAAGGATTTTTGCCGTCTGAGGACAGAGGTGCGGTATTTCTTCAAATTCAGTTGCCTGACGGCTCAACCGCATCAAGGTCAAACGAGGTTGCCAACGAAATTGAAAAAAGAGTTTTGAAAATTGACGGTGTGGAAACAACGATTACGCTTGTAGGATTTTCGGGCGAAAATACCGCATTTGTCGTTGCAAGACTGAAAGAGTGGTCAAAACGTAAGAATAATGAACTTTCTCTTGACACAATAATGAAAAAAATGAAAAAGGAATTTTCAAATTATCCTTCCGCGACTGTTGCGATTTTCTCACCGCCCGCAATTTCAGGGCTGGGTATGTTCGGCGGTTTTGAATATCAGCTTTTGGACAAAGGGGACAGATCTCCGCAGGCACTTTATGAAGAAGCTCAAAAATTTATTGCGGAAGCAAATAAAAATACGGCTTTTCAAATGGTTTATACTTCTTATACATCAAGCATGCCTCAGTTGATGATAAAAGTTGATGAAGCAAAAGCTCTTGCGCAGGGTGTTGATATTAACGAGATTTATTCTGCATTGGCGGGATATTTCGGAAAAGCCTATGTAAACGACTTCAACAAATATGGTCGTGTTTATCGTGTATTTTTGCAGGCTGATGCCGATTACAGAGAAAATATAGCCGATTTGGAAAAAATATTTGTTAAAAACAGAGCAGGTGCTATGGTTCCGTTGGTTTCCGTAGTGAATGTTGAAAATATGGTAGGACCTTACAGTTTGACAAGATTTAATTTGTATCCTGCAATTACGATTAACGGACAAGCACGTACGGGTGTAAGTTCGGGTCAGGCCATGAGTGAAATGGAAAAACTTTCGGACAAAATTTTACCCAAAGATATGGGCTATAATTGGTCGGGAAGCTCTTTGCAGGAAAAACAATCAAGCGGACAGATAGGGCCGATTTTGGCTATGTCATTGGTATTTATTTACCTGTTTTTGGTCGGATTGTACGAAAGTTGGATGTTACCGCTTGCGGTAATGTTGATTTCTCCCGTTGCATTGGTTGGAGCTTTGTTCTTCCAGTATGTTTCGGGATATTCGCTGGACTTGTATTCGCAAATCGGGCTTGTAATGTTAATCGGTTTGTCTACTAAACAGGCAATTTTGATTATTGAGTTTGCAAAAGAGGCTCATGAAGGGGGCATGGGTATTAAAGAGGCTGCAATAGAGGCGGCACATTTAAGATTCCGAGCCGTAATGATGACAAACATTGCATTTATTTTAGGTTTGTTACCGCTTGTATTTGCCAAAGGTGCGGGAGCCGCAAGCCGAAATTCGGTTGGTATGACCGTATTTGGCGGTATGATGGCGGTAGCGTTTATCGGAACTTTCCTTGTTCCCGCATTTTATGTGTTGATTGAAGAATTTAAAATTTATACTGCCGAAAAATTAAAAAGATTTAAAAAGGGAAAAAATGATTAGGAAAATAGTTTTATTATCTATAATATTAAGTTTAAGTCAATTAACCGCATTTTCGGAAAATATCGGAAATAAAGTCAATGAAAAAGAATATCCGAAGGCTGAAGAAGTTTTGCCTCAAAACAAAGCGGATTTCATTATTGAAGGTTCTGTTGAAAAAAATATAGACTTAACGCTTGAAAGATGTCTTGAAATTGCACTTGGCAACAATCCGAGAATTAATGCGGCTTTCAACGATATCTTTGCATCTGATGCAAGGATAAAACAGGTTTGGTCAAATTGGTTTCCGCAATTTACCTGGCAGACGGGTTATACAAGAATTCGTCAGTTGCAGTTGTCTGATGCTTTGGGTGAAAATTTGACGTTTAATTATTTTCTGTTGGGGCAGGTTACTTTACAGCAAATGCTTTATGATTTTGGGGTTACTCAAAATCAGGCCACAATTAAACGTTTGGACTATGAGTCTTACAAAACCACTCTCGGTGCGACTATAAATGATGTTATTTATCAGACAAAAGATGCTTATTACAATTTGTTGTATGCGTTTGAGAGAAGAAGGGTTGCCGAAGATACGGTTAAAAAGTTTGAGATGTTTTACGATCAGGCAAAAGCGTTTTATGAAATCGGTATGAATCCGAAGGTTGACGTTACTATTGCGGAAGTAAACCTGAGTAATTCAAAATTACAGCTTATTCAGGCAGATAACGGCGTAAATCTTGCGGTTGCAAAGTTGAATAATGTTATGGGCGTTCCTTTTATTGACAGATACAATGTTGAAGAACGATTGCGTTATATGCCTGCTGATATAAGTTTTAAAAAGTCGATAGAAATTGCAAGAGATGCAAGACCTGAATTGAAACTTGCAGAATTAAAAGTCGAAAGTGCAAATCAAACCTTAAAACTCGTTAAAAAATCATATTTTCCGACATTGTCGGTTGAAGGTCAGCTCCAAATCGGTGGTAAGAGCTGGGCATCAAATTACGGTTACAACTTTGGCGGGTATTTAAATTTTCCGACAATTAACGGAATGCTGATAAAAAATGAAATTAAAGAGGCAAGGCATTTATATGACAAAGAGCTTGCAAATGCCAAAAACACCCAAAACCAAATTTATTTGGAAATTCAAAATGCATATTTGACACTTGAAGAAAAGAAAAATCAAATTCCCGTTGCAATGTTGAATGTTAAACAGGCAAAAGAGAATTACGAACTTTCTTACGGCAGATATCGTGTCGGTGAGGCAAGCCCGACCGAACTGAAAGATGCTCAAATAAGCTATCAGCAGGCGCAGTTAACTTATTACAGTGCGCTTTATCAGTACAATTCGGCAAAAGCTGCTCTTGAAAAAGCGATAGGCAAAAACCTTGCAGCAAATACCGAAGATGTTGTAGAACTTGAAAAAACCGATTAAAATATCTTATACGGATTTAGGATATTCTCGGGGTCAAATGTTTTTTTGATTTGGCGCATGCATTCAAGTGCCATTGGGTTTACAACCCGTTTGATATCGTTGCGTTTTACCGTACCGATACCATGTTCGCCCGACAAAATTCCCCCCAATTTTACGGTCAAATCATAAATTTCACTTTTTGCCGATTTATATCTTTTGTATTCGTCCTCATCATTATAATCTATCGGAATTTGAGGGTGAATACTTCCGTCACCTACGTGTCCGACCATACAAACTTCAAGATTATGTTTTGTACAAATTTCTCTTATACCCAAAACCAATTCCGCAAGATTTTCGCGCGGAACAATCACATCATCAGTCGTTACATTCGGTTTTAACTTTGTACAAGCACCCATTGAAGATCTTCTTGCCGTCCAAATCCTGTTGTATTCTTCTTCGTTATGTGAGGCTTGAATGGCTGATGCATTAGATTTTTCAAGAATTTTGACAATAAGATTTTCCTGATATTCCATTGAACATTCAAGTCCGTCAACTTCAATAACAAGTGCGGATTCTTTATCGGTTAAAAGGTTTGCGGGATAAAATTTTTCAACGGTTACTATCGCATTTTTATCCATAAAATCAATACATGCGGGATAAATTTGCTGTTCAATAATTCTGTTTACCGCGAAAACGGCATCTTTAACCGTATCAAAATATGCCATAAAGACTTTTTTTGTTTGAGGTTTCGGAATAAGTTTGAGGGTTGCTTCCGTTACAATTCCGAGTGTACCTTCAGAACCGACAAAAAGCGTGTTAAGATTGTAACCCGTAGCGTTTTTTATGGTGTTTGAACCCGTTTCAATAACTTGACCGTTTGCAAGAACGACTTTCATATTTATAACATAATCTTTTGTAGTTCCGTATTTGAAAGATTTTGCACCGCCCGAGGATTGTGCAATACTTCCTCCGACAGTGGAAACGGCAAGGTTTGACGGATCGGGCGGGTAATACAGACCGACTTTTTCGGCTTCTTTTTGCAAATCTCCTACAACAACTCCCGGTTGAACCGTTGCGGTCATATTTTCACGATTAATCTCAATGATTTTATTCATTTTAGAGAAATTCAAAACAATTCCGCCGTGTTCCGTAACGCATGAACCTACAACATTAGTTCCCGCACCTCTGCATATAACGGGAATTTTGTATTTTGAGGCGATTTTGAGGATTTTTTGTATTTGTTCAACGGATTGCACAAATACAACCGCATCGGGAAGATTGCTTATACTTTTTAAATTTGAAGCATCTTGAGCATAAGCATAGCACTCCTCCAACGTATCCAATACGTCGTTTGTAATTTTTTTTAAATCAGAGATAAGTCTATTCTTCAACATAAGATGTGAGTTTTTCTATATTGGCATTTAAGCCTGATAACATTTTTTCGATTTTATCGACTTTTCTGTTTAATATCATATCATCTTTTTCTTCAAGTATCGACAAAATTTGTTCGATTTTGTTTTCAAGGTTTTCAATGCGTTCTTTCTGATTTGTAATCTTTTGATCAAGACTGTCAATCAATTCTTCCTGGTTGTTGAATTTTTCCTCAAGACTGTCGATAATTTCCTTGTTATCGGGAATCATTTCGCGTATTGTACCAAATACCGTTCCGTCTGTGTAATCTTTTATATCACTTACAACATCATTAACAATGTCATTTTTATTCGGAATAAGATTTTTATAATCTTGAATTTGTGAAATTTTATCGGAAACGGATGAAATACTTTCGGTTGTCGCATCAACCCATTCACCCAAATACATCATTGCCTGATGAAAAACTTTATCGGCATTTGTTGACGCTGATGCCAAAGATTGGATATTGTCAATTTTTCTTTCCAATCTTTCGTTAATTTCCGTATTATCAAGATAATTAATTCTGTCCTCAAGTTTGTAAATTGTGTCGCTGAACGAATTAAGTCCGTCATTAAGAGCTTTATAGGATTCGTCCGAATTAAGCAGCAGTTTGTTTGTTCTTGAACTTATACTTACAATTTCTTCACTTAATTTTTCGATATCGTCCTTCAAATCGGTTATTTGTTCTTGAGTCAGAGAAGATTCAAGGTTTTCGATTGAATTTGTAATCTTTTTGATTTCGTCATTCAAATCATCAAAATCAGAATTTGACATATTGTTGATTGACATTCTCAAACGTGCGATATCGGATTCAACATCTTGTAAAGTATATGTGTAATTAAAATCATCATCAGGGCTTGTGAGTTGTTTCAACTGTTTTTGAACTTCCGTAATTTTTTCGTTCAATTTGTCGGTTTTTTCTTCAACAAAATCTTTAATTTCTTCTGTTTCTTCAATGAAAGAAATTTGATCCGTCAAAGATACAATAGCCTGCATTACGGAGTCTTTGATATCTTCGGTATTTTTGTCAATATCAACGCTGTCTAATTTGGACAGAACATCTTTCAAATATGTGTCAATTTCCGAATATTTTTCGTTAGTATTATCTTCAAAGAATTTTTTCTGTTCAAACAATATATTTTTGATACTGCTAATCTCTGCAACAATTTCCGTCTTGGTATCGTCATTTGCAATAGTTGTTACTTTTTCGTTCAATGTCGAAAGAATTTCGGAAATTTTGTTATGAAGTTCAAGCATTTCATCAAAACGAAGCTGAGTTTCTTCGTTTGCATTGTCGGCAACAAGGACATCAATTTTGTCATCTATTGACGCAATTTGAGCTGAAATGTGTTCACTGTAATCATCAATACAGTCTTCCAAATCGTCAAATCTTGACTGTAATTCTTCATTATTGTCATTAAGTGCCAGAATATCTAATTTTTCATTGATTTGATTGTTACTGTCGGTCAAATCATTGAATTTTAGCTGAAGGCTTTCCTGTAAAGCGTTTTGATTGGAATTTGCAACCGCAATATCAAGTTTTGTGTTAATTTCGTCCAAATCGGTTTTTACACTTGAGATTGAATTTTGAATTCTGTCGTCAATTTCATCTAAATTGTTTTTGAAACTGTCGATTGAATCATAAATTTTGGAATCATTAAATGCAATATCAAAATATGCTTTGATATCATTGATTTTATCTTCAAACTTATCTTCAAAACCGTATCTTAAATCAACAATTCCTTTTTCAAATGTGGTATTTAAAAGTTCAATTTCTTCGCGGAACTTTTCACTTACACATTCTTCTATTGATGAAATTTTTTCGTAAGTTTCTTTATAGGCCTGTTCCAGTCTGTTCAAAGACTCGCCGTTAGAAGCTATTTCACCGTTAACATCAGCACCCAAATTCATGAAAGAAAGCTCAATTTGAGATTTTAAATCAGATATGACTTTATCAAACTCAAAGTTTGTAAACTCCTTCATAACCTCTTTAACGGGTTCAAAAGCGGATATTATTTCTTCGGCTTTCATTTCCGAAATATGCATAATATCGGTACTGATGAGCTTCATCTCATCTCTTAAAGACAAAACTTTGTCGGAAATATCAACAAATGCATCATTATAAGAAAATTCTTCTTTTATATTTGTCAAAATTCCCGAAATTTCCGCGAATTTTTCGTCTAATGAGGCAATTCCGTCTTTCAGAGAATTTTCAACTCCGTTATTGATATTATCGTTAATTGAATTTATTGAATATACGATATTTTCAATACCCGCATCCAAAACGGAAGTTGTTTCATTCAATTTTTCATCATTTGAAAGTTTGAATGATTTTAAAATATTATCCAAAGACAGAAGTTCATCTTTTATTGCGGAAATTTCGTCCAAAGATGCCGAAATTTTACCTTCGGTATCGGAGTTACTGTTTTCTACAATGTGGGCAAATTCTTGCAATTTAATACCCAAATCCGTAAATTTTTGTTCAAATAAATTTGAATTATCAGACAATATGGTTTGCAAATCCATTAATTTTTCCGAAACGGTATTTTCTGTCATTGCGTTAGATGTTTTGGAAATATTGTCAAGTTCTTCTATGTAATTTCTAAGACTTTCAACCGTATCATCAATATGGTATTTAATACTTTCAACATTAGCCGAAATATTGGATAAATTGTTGAGTTGTTCTTCATTATTAACTCTCAAGATATCGGAATATTCTTCTTGCGACATCTTTATGTCGGAAGAAAGAAGTGTAACGGCATCTTTTATTGAAGAAATTTTTTCCTTCAATTCTTCGTTATCCGCAAGATTATCTACCTTTAAAGAAAGTTCGTTAACGGTGTCCAAGATTTTATTAACGTAATCTGATTGGCTGAGTTCATATTTCAATTCTTCAACATGAGCCGTAATTTCTCTGATATTGTCAATAATTTGATTTACGTTATTATCTGATTTATTTTCAAACAACGAACTCAATGAATTAATCGAATTTGTGATATCTTCAAAATTCGTTTTAAGATTGTCAAACCTCGCCGACAATGCAAACAAAGACGAATCGTGCGAATTTGTTAAATCGTTTTTCAAATCAAAAATTTGTGATGAAATATTGTCGATATTTCCTTTAATATCGCCGAAATTGAGTTCATTATCGGAGCTGATTTTATCGGAAATTTCGCCCGCGGTTTTTTGAAGTTCAAACGAAATGTTATCCAATACTTCCGAATATTTTTGTGTCGACAAATCGCTCAGCGTTCTGACTTCCGATGCCAAGTTGTCTATTGTCAAATTAATACTTGCGATATTGTTGTTGACATCTTGAAAACCTTCACTAAAACTCATATTGTCAAGTTTTTCAAAGAGTTTTGCGATTTCATCTTTTACGGCTTCGGAATTTGCGTTTGCAATATCCGTATTGTTAATAATATTTTGAACAAATTCTTCAAAATTCGTTTTAAATACCGCAAAATCATCAACGGTTAAAATATTTGACAAATCTTCGCGAAATTTTTCAAAATGATTGGTTAAATTGAGTGAATTAATTTCTGTTTGATTTTCAAGAACATTTTGGAAATCCGAAATAACCTGCGAAATCCCGCCGATTTTTTCCGACAGATTTTCAAAGTTTGTTCTTGAAGAAGTTTCAAAAATTGATGATAAAGTATCAATTCTATCCGAAATTTGCTGCAAGTTTTCCGTATAATCAAAAGAATCAAGCCTTTTGTCGATATCAGCAATGTCTTCTTTTTTGGCAGTCATTTCCAAAAGTGCCGTAATAACTGATGAAACTTCGCTATATCTGTTTTCTTCATCATTTATTCTTGAGATGAGGTGATTTATGGAATCAACAACGTTATTAACGGAATTGTTAAGTTCCGTATTGTTTTCCCGTGTATTTGAAATACTTTGCAAAACTTCGGCAAGGCTGACGTTCAGAGTTGAAACGGAAGTTTCGTAAGAACGATTCAGTTCTTCGATTTCATTTAATTTAGCCGAAATCTTTTCATAATTTTCAAGTCTTGAATTTTCAAAAGAGCTGTTTATTTCGCTAAAATTTTCTTTTAGTTCGGCAATATGTTCGCTTATGGAATTTTGCAAACCGTTTGATTGCTGAATTAAAATATTTTCCAAACTATGTATATTTTCATTTATTGCTTGGAAATTCTCAGCCGAATTGTCGTTGCTTTCAATTAAATAGCGAATTTCACCGATATAATTTTTAATACTGTCATTAGCCTCAACAACCGAAGTTTGAATTGATTGAGTTTGTTGTTCAAGGGTTTGTTCAAGATTTTTGATATCTTCCGGAATATTTTGCAGATTTCCGATTTCAAATCCCGAACTGTTTAATTTATCGTTAATTTCGTCAATGTAATTTCTAATTCCCGCAATATTGTTGTCAAGCGAATTTTTGAATAAATCGGATTGTTCGTGTAAAACATTTTCAATATTCTTGATATCTTCAAAAAGAGTGTTTAAACTTTCAAGTTTTTCAATGTCGGAGCTTTGATTTGTAAAAAGTTCCCGTTGTCTTGCCAAATCGTTTGAAAGTTTTTCCGACAAATCTTCAATAAGATGTTTAACTTCATCAATATCAAAATTCGGAGTTTCATTTATTGTTGTTCGCAAATCAACAATTCTGTCCGAAATATTGTAAATTTCATCAACAATTTTTGATGAATTTTGAAAATCAGCCGCAGAAGATTGACGAAATTCATCACGCAAACCATTTACCTCAGATGAAATGTTGGAAATTTCCCACAAAAGTTTTTCTGATGGTTCGTTATTTTCGTTAATTACATTTGTTATATTGGAAATTTCCGAAATAATCTTGTCGGAATTTTCGTGAGCGGTATTTTTGATGTCTGAAATCTCGGAAATAATCCTGTCGGAATTTTCATTAGCGGTGTTTTTAAATTCAACCTGCAAATCGCTGATATCAGAAGATACCTGACCGATATTTTCTTTTATGTCATCAAAATTGTTAATAATTCTGTTATAATTATTGTCGCTGTTCTCATTGATAGATGAAACAATTTCGGAAATTTTGTTTGTTTTATCCTCAAGAGTATTCACAATTTCCGTAAGATTATCGCCCGAAATGTTTTTCAAAATTTCGGTTATTGACTCCAAATCATTTTTCAAATCGGAATAAATTTCCCGTCTGCGTTCATCTTGTTTTTCGTAACTGTCGTTGAATTTCTTTGATAATTCAATGATAGAAGATGCAATATTTTGATGATTTAGTTGTAGACCTTCTTCAAAAGCATCTCTCAATTCAATGATTCTGCTTACAATATTTTCAAAATCATCTCTAAAATCAAGTGCTTTTACGGTTGTTAAAATGCTTTCTATTCTTTCCGTACTGTAAGAGAGTTCGGAATTTAACGCTGCCGAATTATCAATAATTTTTTGGACAAAATCTCCCAAATCGGTTCTGAATTTTGAAAAATCACTGTCTGTTACTATGGAAGAAAATTCGTTTTCAAGCTGAGAAAATTTTTCTCTGAAATAATTATCCGTACTGTCATAAGTTTCGGAAATAAAGGACTTTAAAGTTTCCAAAGCAGAAGTTATTTCCGTTACCTGTTCGTTCAAATCGTCAAGGATTTCCGAATTGGAAGAATAAGTTGCAATAACGTCAACTTTTTCGTTCAGCAGGGAAAGCATCTGCCTGAAACGTTCATCATTTTTGGCTATTTGTGCCGGAACCTTTTTAATTTCCAATGAAATGTTTGAAAAGTTTCCGTTAATTTCATTGATTGTATCCGTAATATTTATGTTTCGCAAAACATCAACGGTTTGACCAAGAGCCTTATCAATTCCGGAGTTTAAGCTAATAAGATTTTTTTTGAATTCTTTAAAAAGGTTTTCTATTTCACCTTTGTTGTACGAACTTTCCTGAATTTCGATTAAATGTCCTTTGAGATATTCAAGAGCTTTTTTTTGTTCGGCAAGGTCTGACGTAATTGCGCTTGTGTTTAAGAAAAATGTTTCCGAAAGGCTTTCGACATCTTTTCTGAGGGCAACATCAGCTTGTTTATTAAGAATTTCATCAAAGTGACTTTTTATTTTTTCGAGTTTTACAGTGGCATCGGAATATTTGTTATCAACCGATTTTTTCAAATCGGCAATATACATTTTGATAAGTTCTTCCGCCTCATCATCATCTTCAATAAACTCAAGTCTGTTATCTATTGAAGTCAATGTTTTTTCAATAGTATCTTTACTGCGCTCGTTATCTTCGCGCATTTTATTTAATAATTCAGCAATTTCGTCAACAGTTTGTGCCATTTTTTATCTCTTTTCTTTTATCCCTCTTTATTTTAACAGAATTATATACTTGTGCAAACTGTTAAGCGAATATATTACAAATAGTAAAGAATAAGTTTGCCTTTTTTCTTTAAGTGATATAATAAAAGGAGGAGAGGTGAAGATGAATTATATAGAAATAGACAGGGATAAATGTAAAGCGTGCTATTTGTGTATTAAGGAGTGTCCGAAAAATTTAATAAAAATCGGACAACAAACCAACAACCTCGGAAATCATACGGTTGAATTTTGCGATCCTAATCATGAATGTCTGGCATGCGCAATGTGTGCGACAAGATGTCCCGATTTGGCAATTACGGGGGTTTTTAAAGGATAATGACGGTTAATTGTTTAACAAGTAAAAAAGTTTTGACAAAAGGTAATTATGCTATTGCAAATGCTGCGGTTTTGGCGGGTTGCCAATGTTATTTCGGCTATCCGATTACACCGCAGAGTGAAATAGGCGAATTTATGAGCGGCAAAATGCAGGAGCTTGGCAGAGGGTATGTTTCTGCGGAAAGCGAGCTTGCCGCAATAAATATGGTAATAGGTGCGGTATCTACGGGTGTAAAAGCCATGACTTCATCATCTTCATGTGCTGTTTCTTTAATGCAGGAGGCACTCTCTTATGCTACGGCTGATGAATTACCCGTTGTATTAATCAGTGTTATGAGAGGCGGGCCGGGGCTCGGTAATATTTATCCTTCTCAAGGTGATTATTATCAGGCGACCAAAGGCGGCGGAAACGGAGATTACAACTTAATTGTTCTCGCGCCTTCAACGGTTCAGGAATGCGTTGATTTGACTTACAAAGCATTTTATCTTGCTCAAAAATATCGCAATCCGACCATGCTTTTGGCTGACGGTTTGTTGGGTCAAATGATGGAACCCGTTGAATTTTATGATTACCCGTACCCCGAAATCGACAATTCAAAATGGGCGCTTTCGGGTGCAAAAGGTCGTGACGGCAGGATTATTCGCTCTTATGCTCCGCTTGCCGATAATCAGTGCGTTTTTCTCGAAAAACTCTTTGAAAAATATAAAGCAATCGAAGAAAACGAAACGGATTGGGAAGAAATTAATACGGAAGATGCGGATATCGTTCTTGTAAGTTTCGGAAGTACTTCAAGAAATGTCAAGACCGCGATGAAAATTTTGAGAGAAAAAGGATTGAAAGTCGGATTTTTCAGACCCATAACCCTTTATCCTTTCCCGTCAAAACGATTGGCGGAACTTTCAAGAAAAGTTAAGAAATTTATTACGGTTGAAGTAAATATGGGGCAAATGGTTAATGACGTAAAACTTGCCGTCAACGGAGCATGCCCTGTTGAACTTATAAACAAAGGGGTTGGAGTTCCGCCTTCCGCTCAGGAAATAGTTTCAAGAATCGAGGTGCTGTAATGGCTGTTCAGGTTTTTAAATTACCCGAAACATTAAGGGAAAATACAAAATATTCGTTCTGTCCGGGCTGCGATCATGGTGTTGCCGTCAGACTTGTTGCGGAAGTGCTTGAAGAATTAGGTCTGAGAGAAAAGACGATTTTTGTCGCTTCTATCGGTTGTTCGGTTACGGTTTATGACTTTTTGAACGTTGATTCTCTTGAAGCTCCTCACGGCAGAGCATTAGCGGAAGCAACGGGTATAAAAAGAGCGCAACCGGACAAATTTGTATTCACTTATCAAGGTGACGGTGATTTTGCGTCAATCGGTTTGGCGGAAAGTTTGCATGCCGCTTTGCGCGGAGAAAATTTGAGTGCAATTTGCATAAACAATACAACATACGGCATGACGGGAGGTCAGTTAGGGCCTACAACGCTTGTCGGGCAAGTCACTACAACTTCTCCGACAGGAAGAAATACAGAATACTACGGCTATCCGATAAAGATTGCCGAACACATTGCTCTTTGTGACGGAACGGCATATTCGGCAAGGGTTTCTTTGGATACGGTTGCGAATATCAAAAAAGCAAAACAAGCAATCAAAAAAGCGTTTGAGGTTCAAATTAAAGGACTCGGATTCGGGTTTGTTGAAATTCTTTCAACTTGTCCGACAAACTGGAAAATGTCACCGGAAAAAGCTCACGACAGAGTAAAAAATGAAATGATGCCCGTATTCAAACCGGGTGTTTTCAAAGATGTGACGGAAGCGTGAAGTGAAAATTTTTAAGCAAAACAGATGCGAGGTGAAAAGTTGTATGAATATTGGTAAAGTTCAATCAAAATACACCGAGTGCATGAATTGCTAAAAGCCGATAACAAGGCAACAAATAAAGTTAATACAGGTAAATAAGGAAAGGCGGCTTAACGAATATCGTAAGCTGTAATAAAAAAAATGGAGAAAAACTTTATAATAGCAGGATTTGGCGGACAGGGCGTATTATTGGCGGGCGAAGTTTTGGCGAACGCTTTTATGCTTTTGGGTAAGAATGTTACTTGGTATCCTTCTTACGGTGCAGAGATGCGCGGTGGAACGGTTAATTGCGAAATTGTTATGAGTGATGAGGAAGTCAGTGAAGTTAATAAGGCGGATTCTGATTTTGTTATTGCGTTAAATCAGGCATCTTTTGACAGATTTTTGTCAAAGATTAAAAAAGGCGGTTTGATGATTGCAAATTCTACGCTTGTTAAAGAGATTAAGACAAGAGCGGATATAAATTATTTGTTTGCGCCGATTACAAAACTTGCGGAAGAAGTCGGAAATATAAAGATGGCTAATATTCTTTCGCTCGGCATTCTTGCAAAGGCGGGTAATTTTATAAATTTGGAAGCACTGGAAAAGGCTTTAGATAATGTAATTCCGCCTCACAGAAAGAACTTGCTGCCTTTGAATATTAAGGCTTTAAAAATAGGCTATGAGTATGAGTTGTTACCTGTGTAGAATCAACTAAAAAGTCGATTTAAAATTTGAAAATTAGCTTTATTCTTATATGTGTAAGAGGTCAAAGTGAAAAGAGAATTAATTAAATCAATCAGAGAGAAAGAAATACAGTTAGCCAAATTGAGAGAGCATGTAGATAAGAGTTCTGTTTGTTCTGATTTGTATAATAAAGTCGTTTTGGAAAAAGCAATCCTAAAAAAAGAACTTGACGACATGGATAAGAGTAAATTTTTGGATAATTTGCGAAATATTATCCCGCATAAAAAGACGCTGATTTGTGACTATTTTAGAAAATAAAATATTTTATTAAATTTTTATATTTGCGGGGCTTATGCCGCCCCTGCACCCCGCAGGTACTTTCTTGTACCGACAAGAAAGTACCCAAAGAAACTCCCGACCATAACTTTGTTCGCTAATAATTTGTACGGCTCAAGTGCTACGCACGTAGATACTCTAAGTTTGAACCAAAATCAACGAACATAGTATAAAGGGCGGACAAACTCACTCGGTGTCACCCTGAACTTGTTTCAGGGTCTATCAATTTTTATCGTTCAGACAGTGTCCGCCTTTGTTGTTGTTTCGCCTACAATTATTGCTCACTACGTTGAGGTCGGATTGAGTTTTAGTTGTTGTAAGTGGTGATTATAAGAAGTTTCGTGCGCCACAGGCGCACCGATAAGGGCCTCTCACCTCTCACACCAATACAACTTTCAATTTTCTTAGTGCCTTAGAGCCTTAGCCACTTAGTAACTTTATTTAACGATACCTTTTCACTACGATACTTTGCCAACCACTTCCAAAACAAGTGCCTTAAATTTCGTTTTGGCGATATTTGCGGCTTTAATAACTTCGTCATGTGAAAGTTTTTCACCCGAATTTGAGGTAGCGGCATTTGTAATACAACTTATGCCCAAAATCTTCATTCCGCACCAATTTGCGACTATTGCCTCCGGAACCGTTGACATTCCGACTGCGTCCGCACCAAGCAGTTTTGCCATTTTTATTTCGGCGGGGGTTTCGTATGCGGGGCCTGAATTTGCCCAGTACACTCCTTTTTGAATATCAATTCCCAAATTTTTTGCACATTTTTCTGCAAGCTCTATGAGAGATTTGTCGTAAACTTCCGTCATATCGGGGAATCTTTCGCCCATAGAATCGTCATTTATTCCTATCAGAGGATTTGTTCCCGTAAAATTTATATGATCCGTTATAAGCATAAGATTTGCAGGACGAAAACTTTCGTTTACCGCTCCTGCCGCATTGGTAAGTATAAGAGTTTTGACTCCGAGCAATTTCATAACTTTGACGGGGTAAGTTATTTCGCTCATTGTATGACCTTCGTAAAAATGGATTCTGCCCTGCATCATAACAACTTTTTTGCCGTTAATTTGCGAGAAAACAAGACGACCTTTGTGACCTTTTACAGTTGATTTTACAAAATTCGGGATTTCATTGTAAGGAATTGCCGTATCGCAATATTCATCAGCAAGTTCCCCAAGCCCCGAACCCAAAATTATACCGATTTCGGGTTTGAAATTGCCTGTTTTTTGATTGATAAATTCAACGGTATCGGTCATATAAAACTCCTTTTGGATACAAAAATACACAAAAGCCAAAACTTTTGTGTATTTATAATAATTAACCTACTAATCTGTCATCATCAGCTTCTGCTGCTTTTACCATGATTGCATGTTCAACGGGATTTTCTTTCTTGTAAGTCGTGTCGAAATTTTCTTCAAAATTAAACTCATCGTGAGCTTTTTTTGCTTGAGTTTCATCAACCAATTTCTTTGCCAATTCAGCAATCTCATACACGAGTTGGTATCTGTTTTCCGTATTGTCGTTTAAATCCCACGCAACTCTTATAATCTGATCCATCATAATTTACCTCATTTCGTATATCTATCTTATAATACAAAAAATATTTTGGCAAGTGGCAAAAATTTGCAAGTTGTTGTATAATTATTTTATGGGTAAGCTCGAAGACATTCACAAATATATTTGGATTGAGTTTTGTATTTGGTTTTTTATTATATGTATTGCCGTTACGGGGATAAAAATTCACAATCACAATGAGGCAAAAAAATTGGTATCATACCAGATATTTTTACCTGATGTTGACGGTTTAATTGTCGGCTCGCCCGTCAGATATATGGGAGTTGAGGTTGGCTATATTGAAAAAGTCAGAATAGTTTCAGGCGAAGTTTATTTAAAGTTTGTCGTAACCGATAAGGATTTACAGCTTCCGAAAGGGGTAATTGCTACGGTAGAATTTAACGGAATGGGCGGTTCAAAATCCTTGGAATTGTATCCGCCAAGCCCTATGAGCAAAGCGGAAGGCAAACTTATTGCTATTCAAAAGCCTGTAAGATTGAATGATGCAACGTCGCTTTTGGGTGATATGTATAACAAGATTAACTCAATCATTGTAAGGACGTCATATTTTGCCAAAGAAACAGGTGTTGTTGATATAAAAGAGGGCATTGACACCAAATCTATTGAGGAAAATATGAATACTGCGGATTTGATTATGAAAAAGTTTGAAAAAGGAGAGTTTAATGGAAAAGGTGAGCTTGACGGAGAAAGTGAGAATAATTAATAATCCCGTTGTACTTTTGAATTTGTGTACAATGCGCGATAAAGACACCGACAGTCAGGGGGTTAGGATTGCAACGAGAAAGATTACGAGATGTCTTTTGTATGAAGCTGCCAAAAATCTTCCGCTTGTGGAACGTGATGTTACAACACCTTTGACAACGTTTAAAGCAAAGACGGTTGACCCTGAGATAAATTTGATTATTTCACCGATTTTGCGTGCGGGATTGATTTTTACTGATGAAGCCATTGATATTTTACCGCAGGCAACAATCAGGCATATCGGAATGTACAGAGATGAAAAAACTCTAAAACCCGTTTGGTATTACAATAAAGTGCCTATGGAAGCTCCTAATCCCGAAAAATTTTATGTTTATATTACGGATCCGATGCTTGCTACGGGTAATTCATTGCTTGAGGCGATAAAATTGTATGCGGATAAGGGCATTCCTGTTGAAAATATCAAATGTATTTGTATAATTGCGGCTCCGCAGGGGATTGAAAACATTCACAAACACTATCCCGATATAGAGATTATAACCGCAGCGGTGGACGAATGCTTGAACGAAAAAGGTTATATCGTTCCCGGCATGGGAGACGCGGGTGACAGAATTTTTAATACGCTCTAATTTAAGAATACATTAATATCTACATTCAATACTTCAGCGATTTTAGCAACCAAAAAGAATTTTGGGTGCTGTAAACCGTTTTCAATCAAACTTATTGTGCGTGGAGAAACCCCCAAAAGTTCCGCAAGCTGCTCTTGAGAGTAGTCGTTTTTTATTCGCTCTATTTTAATATTTTTACCAAAACGTTTTAATCTTTCATCAAACATATTTTTATAATAAAGACTTGACAAATATTAATCCATATAGTAATCTTTCTTTTAGATGATGTTTATATCATGAAATATTATTTAAACATCATTAAAATAAACAAAAAGTACAAAGGAATTTGCTATGATAAAATTAAACAAATGCGCATTCACACTGTCGGAAGTGCTTATTACATTGGGTATTATCGGAGTTGTCGCGGCAGTGACTTTGCCGACATTGATTGCAAATTATCAAAAGCAGTCAACGGTTAATAAAATAAAGAAATTTTACACAAATATTAATCAGGTATTACAAATGGCAATTATAGATAATGGGGAATACAATACTTGGTCATATGAAAATAGTGAGGACTTTTACAAAAAATATATAGAACCTTATATAAAAAATGTTGATAAAACAAGTTTTATATATATGCATGGAGATTTTACAAGCGGTATTAAATTTATATTTTCAGATGGTACACAAGCAATATTTTCGAAAACAAGCAATTTTGTCGGCTCTCCGGTATTTATATTCTATACAAATACTCACAAACATTCGGACTTGAGTAGCAAATATTTAAAAAATCCTACAAGAGAAAGATTTTATTTTAAGTTAAACGCTTCAGGGGTAATCGAACCTCCTAACTTGTTAAATACAAGAGAAAGAAATTTACAATCTTGCAAATCACAATGGAGAGATAGATTAACTGACGAGCAAACGAACAATGGAAACATTGACTGCTCCACTGTTATATACAAAGACGGTTGGAAAATAGCCCCCGATTATCCTTGGTAAACTTTTACCCCTGCTTAAACATAACGCCTTTTGTGCCTTTCGGGTATTGCCAGCCGAGGGTTTTGGTTTCGCAAGCTATTCGGCATGCACCGCATTCGAGGCAGTTTTCAAAATTCACGATCAACTTTTGCGCCTTGTCGTCCCACTCATAAACCCCGGCAGGACAAATTATCGTACAAATTTTTGATTTGCATATTCGACAGTATTCTTGAACGGGTTTTAGGTGTGATTCACTGTCGGGTGTATATTTTACGGTGTATAATTTATCTTCAAGTTCGCTCATTTTACCAAAATACTCCATAAAAGTTTTATCCCTGCCCAAAAATCTTTGAATAAATCCAAAATTTTTCTGTCAGTAAAAATACTTTTTATAAATTTGTGATATTTTTCGCGTTTCGGGATACTGTCGGTTGTCACAAACATCTCCATAAACGAATTGATTTTTTTCGGATAATAACCTAAAAATTCGCTTGCACGACCTTCTATTCCGCTCATTAAATTTTTATAAGTTCTCAAATCCTTTATAATAAAAGAATTTTCCAATTTATCGGCATAAAGCGAAAGCATATTTTTGGAAAAATCTCGTCTGCCAAGAGCAACAACCGCAGTTTCACCCGCAAATTTGCCTGAAATCATTGCGAGATTTGTGCCTTCCCAATGCATATTATTGACAAACATTGCGGCATCACCGCATATCATTATTCCGTTTGAATATATTGCGGGGATTTTTTTGTATCCGCCTTCGGGAATTAAATGTGCCGAATATTCAACCAATTCACCGTCTTTTAAAAGCGGTGCAATTTCGGGGTGAGATTTAAGTTTATCCAAAAGCTCATAGGGGCGCAAGCCTCTCTTTGTCAGTTCACTTAAAGTCACACCCAAACCTATACTTATTGAATTTTTGTTTGTATAAAGAAATCCGAGTCCGAGCATGCCAAGCATTGAACCGCCAAAAATCTCGTAAATACAGCCTTCATCACCCGTTACGTGAAATCTTTCATTGATAACGTTTTCGGGAAGTTTTATAACTTCTTTTACGCTCAATGCCACGTCTTCTGGTTTTAAATCCGAACGAAGTCCGATTTGCTTTGCCAAAAGTGAGTTTACACCGTCAGCAAGCACGACAATATCCGCATAATAACTTTCCAATTCGGTAACAACACCTTTCACATAGCCGTTTTCAAGGATTAAATCAGTTACAACGGTTTCTTCAACAAGAATTACCCCCGCCTTTTTGGCTTCTTCCGCCATCCAACGGTCAAATTTCCCTCTAATAACGGAATAACTTTCGTTTTCTTCGGTTTTTTTTCTGTAAGAAATTACAGTTCCGTCATTTTCGCCCAAAAGTGCGTATTTATGCTCGATTGTTTTGCGTTCAAGAGGTGCGGATTTTTCAAAATCAGGAAAAATTTCGCGTGTAGGCTTTGCATATATTGCACCGCCAAAGACATTTTTACTGCCCGAAAATTTTCCGCGTTCAATTAAAACAACTTCGTATCCTGCCCTTGCAACCGTAATTGCACAGGAAATTCCCGCAGGTCCGCCTCCTACAACAATAACTTCGGTTTTGTTATGCAGATGTTCCATAACAAAACTATACATCAAATTTTATTCATTGTAAAATAGTAAGTATGATAATTACGGCAGGTAAATTTAAGGGAAGAAAAATTACAGCACCGGACGAAAATATCACCCGCCCGACACTTTCAAAGGTTAGGATGAGTGTTTTTAACACTTTGCAATCCCTTATTGATTTTGAGGGAAGCACTTTTCTTGATATGTTTGCAGGTTCGGGGATTATGGGGCTTGAGGCGATTTCAAGAGGCTTTGAATATGCCGTTGCAATAGAAAAAAATCCGAAATCCGCAAATGTTATAAAATCTAATTTTAAAAAATTTGACAAATTCCCAAAACTTATTGTCGGTGACAGTCTGAAAATTATCGAAAAATCAGATGAAAAATTTGATGTAGTTTATATTGATCCTCCTTATTTTTCGGGAATTTACGAAAAAAGCCTTGATGCCGTTAAAAATATTGGCGAAATAGTTATTTTGGAACATGTCACGGAAGTTGATTTTGGGGATTTTGAAGTCATAAAACGGAAAAAATACGGCGATAAATATATTACTTTTTTAAAGTAAAAAGTTTGATAAGTTCGATAAGTTAGGTAAGTACTTTATGGTGCGCTTTGCGCACGAAATAATTAAATCACTTTAATTTTTATGTGCGCCTTTGGCATACCGAAATGCACTTATCCGACTTACCTCACTTATCTTACTTCTCCAACTTTAGTTAGAACTTTGCCATACAAAAGTATGAATTTTTGTAAAATTTGTTAAAGTTTTTTATAATCTTTGCCGTTATAATAATCGGTAGGAATGTAAGGAAATTTTTTATGGCAAAAGAAGAGAAGAATAAAGGTGTTTCATTATTTTCCCAGTCGGAATTTTTAATTGATCAAGACCCCATTGAAGAAATTTTTGCACTTAACTTAGGTGATTTTATAGCGGAAAATCTTATTTCCGAAGATTTGGCACGAAAAATCGGTGCCAATGTTAAAGATAAAAAAGCAGGTTTAATCGGACAGTTAAAAGAATTGATTTCGATTTATTCTTTGCAAAATACCCTTTGCGTTTTGAGTTTTGACAACAATGAGGCGCAGGCTATTTATACATCTATTGCACATTCGGTTAAACAGATGCTTGATGCGGAAAATTGTGCAATTTATCTTGAAAAAAACAATAAATTAGAACTTGTCGGTGCTACGTCAGATACGGTTCAAACTATTGATATTGATGAAAATTCTGCAATCGGCAAGGCTTTTGTTAATAAAGAAACCGTTTTTGAAGACGTTGTTGCCGTTCCTATGCATTGCAATATCAAGTCTGCCGGTGTAATTGTTATTAATTATAATAATGACAAACCGATTAATGAAGAATTTATTGAACTTGTTGAAAGTATCGGGGTACTTTTTGCAACTTCCGTAACTTTACAGCAAACTATTGATGAAACAAACAAACTTATTGCAGATGAGGGTTCTACCGTTGGTGAATTACAGCATATAAGGGCGGAATTGACCGCACTAATCGGAGATTTGTGCGATTATCAGCAGAGTTTTGTCGAACATTTGGCTAATGCGGTTGATACAAAAGGTCAGTATAAAGTTTCGCATTCTCAAAATACGGCAAACCTTGCAAGACAGATTTGCAGACAGTTGAAATTGAACGAAAAAACAACGGATTTGATTTATTATGCAGGACTTTTGCAAAATATCGGAAAAATTGCATTGCCCGAAGAAATTTTCGCAACTAACGGCAAACTTTCTCCCGAAAATCTGAAAAAAATTCAGGAGCATTCAAACGTTGGTGTTCATTTGTTGATGAATATTAATTTCTTGTCCGAGGTCGTTCCTTATATTACTTATCAGAAGGAAAGATATGACGGATCGGGTTCACCCGAAGGTTTGAAAGGTCAATCCATTCCGTTCGGTTCAAGAATTATTGCCGTTGCAGATGTCTATTGTGCAATGACCTCCGACAGACCTTACAGAAAGGCAATGCCTGTCGAAAAAGCCCTTGAAATTGTAAAATCCGAAGCGGGTTCAAAATGGGATCCCGTTGTCGTGAATGCGTTGGCTGAAGCGGTAATGTCGTGAAAAGTGAGATGTGAAAAGACCAAAACGGTTTACTATACAACATAAATAATATATTACGAGCGAAGCGAGCTTAATGAACTTTTCACTTTTTCACCTCTCACTTCTCACTTAATTACACTAAACGCGACTATGTCGTCTATTGCAACATTTAGCCAATCGTATTTAAAACACACGTAATCGTTGCAGTCGCAATCTTCGCCGTCACAGGTGCAATAATCAGAAAGCCTGCACATTAGAGCATCTTCAAGCGTGATAAAATCGTCGTGACATTCTTCACATTTACCTTCGGGAATAAAAAGTTTCCCGTCAATTTTGAGGTGGTTTGTAAAAAGAGTAATTTTATCCGAACCGTTCGATTCGATAATTTTTCCTATAGATTTGAGTAAATTTTTTGACATAAATATCTCCTTCATAACGCAGTATAAAGGAGATGCTGAAATTTTGTATTGCCCGATAGATTATTTTCTTATGCAATGAATATAGTTGTTACGGGTAATTGTCCACGTATAGCGATTACCGCCATAAAAATTCTGCATCCAAGCTAAATCTGAGCCGATTACAGTTCCTGACCAAAAATTAGAGGCATTATGACCAATTAAGTTTCCTGCCATAGCCATGAGAGAAAGTTCATCTCTATCAGGCATACGATAATCCTTGCCGAATTGTTCATAACACATTTTTGCTGCACCGGTAAAACTTGCCGGTGTCATTGACTGTCCACGACCACTTGAACTGTAACTGTAATCCGCAGGCAGTACTGCCACTGCTCTTGTTTCCTCGTTCGGATAATAGACGCCCACAAGTCCTATATCTTTTCCGACTACGTTCGGACCACCCTTGCCGTTCATGTCATAAATCGCAAAAAAGCACATGTGATTTTGTGACCAATAATATTTGTAGCCGTCCTGGTTTGTTAACATTGCTTTAGTATTTTTAATGTCAGGTTCACATGCTCCGTTATAGAACAAATTTACACCGTATCCGTTACCTGTTAAAAAACCATAACTGTTTTTGTTTGCGTATGCTTGTGTTTCGGTACTTCCGTAGTTGAATACGTATGCAGCGGTACCACCTTTCATTTTGGTTGGCATGCTCATGGTTGTTTTGCCGTTTGTTTTGTAAAAAGTACTCGGCAATCCGCAATCACCTAAGTGAGAACTATCACACATTTTTGCGATTGAAAGTTTTTTTGAAAGGTGATTTTTAACAAAATCTTCCGCGTCTGTTGCTCCGTTTAAATCTCCTTCTATTGCCAAAAGACGACCCGCCTCACCGACCGAATTAAGGATTTTTCTTTTTGCGTTGTCGTAGGATTGATATTTTATATTATTTATAAGTGTCGGCAAAGTCACAGCGGCTACAACACCAACAATGCCGAGGGTGATTAAAACCTCTGCCAAAGTAAAACCGAAATTTTTTGCCATGATTTTCTCCTTTAAAGTTTTATGTCATATCTTCTATTGTAATAGAATATATATTATATTGCAATATATAAAATGTCAACTGCATTATAAACAAAATATAATGTTTACTATGTATATTGTGAATTTGTATAATGTCAGATGGAAACGTAAGTACACTCAAGAAGAAATTGTAAAAGCCACTAATCTCAGTATAGGAACTGTCAGCAATCTTTTTAGCGGAAAATATCACGATTATAAATTAAGTACATTAGAAATAATCAGCAAATTTTTCGGTTGCTCA
This sequence comes from uncultured bacterium, assembly GCA_902795965.1. Taxonomy (GTDB): domain Bacteria; phylum Cyanobacteriota; class Vampirovibrionia; order Gastranaerophilales; family Gastranaerophilaceae; genus Stercorousia. The sequence continues at coordinate 11,700 of CADBNI010000043.1, read as the reverse complement.
ATTTATGATATTTTGATTGAAGTTGATGAATAACAAAAATGCCGGCTTATTGCCGGCACAATACTTTATAAAAAGATGGGTTATATTTTACTGCCTGTTGCTTTATACAAGCTGATTGAATCCGTCATGCATTCAACTTTTTGCTGAGCAACAAGTTTTTCGATAGATAGAAGGTTTTCTTGATATTGGATTAAATCCAATCTGGAGATTATACCTTGTTCGTATTTCTTTTCGTTATAACCGTAGTCGGATTTTTCCAAATTCAACTGTTTTTCGGTTTGAGCCATTTTTTCTCTGTCAAGTCTTGCAACTACGAGGGAATCGTTAATTTCCTGTATAGCCGTCAAATTAGTTTTGTAGTAATTCTGTAATATTCTTTCATAAGCAGCTTTTTTAAGTCTTAAATTAGCAATTTTTCTTCCGCCCGTAAACAAAGAACCCACAAGTCCTCCGCCAAGTCCGAGAAGCATGTTTCTTGTAGTAAAAAGACTACCCAAATTGGTTGCGTTAAACAGAGCCAGTCCGCCCAAATTCAATGAAGGCAGAAATTCTTTTTTTGCTACTCTGACATCAATACCCGCTTTTTCCACCATCAATTCCGCTTTCATATAGTCCGGACGTTGAACAATGATTTCTGACGGAACATATTCGGGAATATTCAAATCCCATTTTAAATCGTCTATTGAAGCTCGTTTTAGCGAATCCGCATTTTCGGGGCTTTCGCCTATCAGAACGCAAAGCTGATAAAGAAGTTGTTTTCTCTGTTTTTTTAATTCAATCAAAGTTGTTTGACCCGCAATCAATGATTTATTTGCTTTTACCGTATCGGCGGTTGAGGTCAAGCCTTCTTTGTTTCTCGCAAGGAACAAATCATAAATTTCCTGTCTTATATTCACGATTTCTTCCTGCAAAGCAATAATTTTATCAAGGTTGATTATGTTAAAATAAACCGTTCCTACCGCAGATGCAATCGAAATATATGCCGCGCGTTCATCAAGTTTTGAACCTTCGTATAATTTTTTGATTGATTTTGTTTTGTCATGGTTTTTCAAGAAAATATCCGCTTCATAACTGACCAAAATAGGAAGTCCGAAATTTCCGCCCGTATTAGTGTACCCCGGCATTTTAGTCAAACCTGCTCCGCCTGCCGCTCCGACTTGCGGTAATTCTTGTGAAAATTGCATTTTGACGTTTTGATAATATTCTTGAACGCTCAAAGTCGCCATTTTTAAATCGTAGTTATTCAAAACAGCCTTTTCTATATATTCGGTCAAAATATCATCATCAAAGTTTTTCCACCAATCCATATTAATATAGGCAAATTTGTAATCATTTGATACTTTTTTGTTTTTATTCACCATGCTTTTGAATTGTTTTGGTGTATTTGTTGTTTTATTTTCAACCGCAAGAACGGGTATGAAATTCATACCGAGTATACTTGCCAATAATGCTGTTGTTATAATTTTTTTCATAAAATTTTATTTTCCTCTTTTAAACTGCTTGCATTTTTTATAATGATATGTTAGCATAATGTTGTTGTAAATGCAACAAATTTTTTTTGCAACATAAGCTACGAAATCATGGAAAATACTAATATAAGGGAAATACATTTTACGGACAGTATTCATTATGAGTTGGCAAAAACTGCAAAACTTATGAAAATGCTTACCATGCAGTTGTTTGACAAGTTGAAAATTGAAATATCTCTTGATGAATGTTCTGCTCTTGATATGATTGCTTGTAACGATGGGATTTGTCAGAGAGATTTGGCAAAACTTATATTGAAGGACAGAGCGAATACGGGACGTATTTTGGATTCGCTGGAAGAAAAAGGATTTATAAAAAGATTTGTTGATACTAAAAATAACAGGCTCGTTAAAAAAATGGGCATGACACGAAAAGGTTTAAAAGCATTGCGTGAAATTTCGGATAAAATAATATCTTATCTTGAAAATGTTACGGGTGTTGTTCCGCATGAGGAGATGCTCAAGGTTCGCAATGTATTGAGGGATTTCAGATTAAATTTGGAAAATAAAGTAGAAATGAAAATATAAGAGGTAAAAATGGAAGAACAAAACACAAACGAACAGGAAGTAAAAAAAGAACATAAACCGTTCAAAAGATATATCGGTATTGCAGTCGGTATTTTGGGTGTATGTGCGGGTGCGTACTTTATTCATGACTCTTTGATGTATGAATCAACCGATGATGCGTATGTTGAAACGACAACCGTTCAGGTTGCACCAAGAGTCAGCGGACAAATTACGGAAGTATTTATAACCGATAACCAAAAAGTTAAGGAAGGTGATTTGGTTGCAAAAATAGATCCTGTTGATTATGAAGTTGCACTTGCGCAGGCTGATGCAAGATACGAAAGAATTTTGTTAAACCAAAAAAATGCTCAGGCTAATTTTAAAGCATCTCAGACAAATATTGATGTTGCAAAAAAAGATCTTGACAGATATACAACTTTGTATGAGCAGGGTGCGGTTTCAAAACAAATTCTTGATAATGCTCAGGCAAAATATGATGCGGCATTGGCTAACAGAACCCAATCAGAACAGGCTTTGTTGTCAAATGAAGGTAAAAAGGTTGCCGATGCGGATTTGAAAGAAGCTAAAGCTCAAAGGGATAAAGCGAAATTGAACCTTTCTTATACCGAAGTGAAAGCTCCTCAATCGGGTACCGTTTCTTCAAGACGTGTTGAAAAAGGTATGTATGTAAATGTCGGAACTCCTTTGTTTGTAATTGTTCCCGAAAATGTTTGGGTTGTTGCAAACTATAAAGAAAACCAACTTCGCCATATGAAACCCGGTCAGGAAGTAGATATTAAAATTGACACGTATCCTAACCATATATTCAAAGGTAAAATTGACAGTATTCAAAGAGCTTCCGGTGCAAAATCAAGTCTTTTTCCGCCCGAAAACGCAGTCGGTTCTTTTGTAAAAATCGTACAAAGAATTCCCGTAAAAATTGTATTTACGGAAAAAATCGACCCGAACGAGTTTAATATCGTGCCGGGAATGTCGGTTGTACCGAAAGTCAGAGTTAAGTAGAGGTATGGAGGTATAGATGTATAGAGGAACGGCTATTTAATAAATGCAGTCTTGGCAAAATTTTTGTGGAAAACCTATAATGACTATATCTCTATACATCTTCATTGAAAGGAAATTAAATGTCTACTCAAGCAATAGCAGAAGATGAGAATAAATATTTACCCGAAAATCCGTGGCTGGCATGTATGCCCGTTTTGCTTGCCGTATTTGTTTATGTAATGGACGGAACGATTGCAAACGTTGCATTACCTCACATGGCAGGAAGTTTCTCTGCTACACGTGATGAAAGTATATGGATTTTGACGAGTTATTTGATTGCGAGCGGTATTGTTATTCCGTCGGTAGACTTTTTCAGCAAACTTTTCGGACGTAAAAACTTTTATGTAATAAGTATTTTGATGTTTACGATAGCCTCATTTCTTTGCGGTATGGCAACGAGTTTGGGACAAATGGTAATTTTCAGAATATTGCAGGGCGCGGGCGGCGGCGGTATCGTTCCGTTGTCTCAGGCTATTATGATGGAGAGTTTTCCGAAAGAAAAACGCGGTTCGGCAATGGCTATTTTCGGTATGGGGGTAATTCTTGCACCTATTATCGGGCCTGTTTTGGGCGGTTGGATTACGGATAACTGGTCATGGCCTTGGATATTTTTTATAAACGTACCTTTAGGCTGTTTGGCGGCATTTTTGGCTAAGAATTTACTCTTTAACCCTCCGTATGCAAGACGTCAAAAGAATGTTAAAATTGACGGACTCGGATTTACTTTTTTGATTATTTGGCTTTTGTGCCTTCAGGTATTTTTTGATAAGGGTAATAATGCGGATTGGTTCAATGCTCCTTGGATTTGCTGGATATTTTCAATTTCTTGTATTTCGGCAGTTTGCTTTTTTGTATCGCAGATTGTAAGAAAAGATACACTTGTTGATTTGAGCGTATTTAAGGATAAGAACTTTGTAATCGGTACGTTTATACAAGTCATAATGCAATCGGTTTTGTACGCATCTATTGCAATTTTACCTCAATTTTTACAAAGTATGATGGGATATACGGCATTTTTAAGCGGTATGTCAATGATGCCTCGCGGTATCGGAAGTTTGACCGCAACGATAGTTTGCGCTTTTATTGCTGATAAAGTTGACAAGCGAAAACTGGTTATTGCGGGACTGTTATGTATCGGTGCGGCAGGTGTTTCATTCGGATTTTTGAACCTTCAGATTGCACAGATGAATATTATGATTCCGAACTGCCTGATGGGTTTTGGATTAGGGCTTTCAATGGTTCCTATTATCAATTTGTCTTTGGAAACGCTTTCCAATCAGCAGATGACAAATGCATCGGGTTTGCAAAACCTGTTTAAAAATATTGGCGGTGCGATAGGAACTTCACTTGTTGCAACTATGTTGACACGATTTGCACAGGTTCATCAATATATGATGGTCGGCAAGTTGAGCGAACTTAATCCTGTGTTTATTGAACGAGTTCAGGCAATCTCGGGAGCTTTGATGCAATATACAAGTCCCGAAGTTGCAAGGCACATGGCAAGTTATGTTCAGTACGGAACTTTGGTAAAACAAGCTACTTTGTGGGCATTTATGGACGCATTCAGGATTTTTGGCGTTATGTGTTTTGCACTTGTTCCGCTTTTGTTCCTGTTTAAGAAAAGCAAAAGCAGAGGCTAAATTTTTTGCCCGACAATTACTCTGTCGATATTTGCCAAATCTTTGATGATTTCTATGTTTTGAAACCCGTTTTCAAGCATAATGTTTTTTACGGATTGGGATTGATTAATTCCTAATTCAAAAAGCATATAACCTTTCGGATTTAAAGGCGGATTGTTTGTAATTTTTTTATAAAATTCCAAACCTTCTTTGTCTGTCGTATATAAGGCAGTTTCCGGGTCAAAAGTCACTTCCTTTTGAATTTTTTCTTTTTCCTGAGGAGGTATGTAGGGCGGGTTTGAGATAATAATGTCAAATTTTTCATCTGGCTTTATGTTTGAAAAAATATCAGATTTTCTGAAAATTGCTTTGTTGTAAAGATTTAGTTTTGATGCATTGTCAAGTGCCGTATTCAATGCATCTGTCGAAATATCCGTACCTATAATTTGACAATCCGTAAGTTTTGCAATCATACAGGCTATGCAACCGGATCCCGTTCCGATATCGAGGGCGGTTTTGAGGTTGTTTTCATTAATTATTTCTATTGCTTTTCTCACTAAAATCTCTGTTTCGTCACGCGGAATAAGGACGGAAGGATTTACGATAAATTTTTCGCCCATAAAGTCGGCAAATCCGATTATGTGTTGTATCGGTTGACGGGTTTTTGCGCGAAGTTCGGCTTTTTCTTTTACGATTTCAAGTTGTTTTTGTGTAAGTTTTTTACCCGTTATAATATCTTTGACCCCGTAATTTGCAAAATGCTCCAAAAGGAGCTTTACTTCAACATTTGCTTCGTTTGGTTCAATCCCCGAGTTCGTCAATATTTTCAAAATCTCTTGTATACTCATTTAATATCCTGTCTATTTCGTCACGTGCCTCAAGTTTTGAGGTAAGTTCTTTCTTTTCCAAGTTATATTTTTTGCACAATTTTTCGTAATAGTAAAGTTGTTTTTTTGTCGGTTGTTCTTTTGACATTTTTACTTCGCGAAGAAATGCGCGTTTTTTCTTTTCAAATTCTTTTTGTGCCTGAATTATCGGTTCTTGTTTTTTCTTGTAATCGTAATATTTGCGGCACTCTTTAAGAAAAAGCAATGTTTCTTCCAAAAATTTGTTACTGTCCAAATAGTCTTTCAAAAACTCAAAATGCGGGTTGTTGATTTCAAAATAATATTCTTCGTCCTCGATAAATTTGTTTAGGATATCATCAACCGAAAGTTCGGGGGATTTTTTTACAAGCGCGCGCAAAAAATTACACAGAGCGGATTTCTGTGTTTTTGTCATCTCAAGGTATATTTGACTTTTAATTTGGTACATTTTTGAATAAATTCTTCACACTGAATTTTTCTTTTTCATTATGGAATTTGACAAATTTTTTCGCAATCGGATTTGTGTGAACGGAATGCTTTTCCTCACGTTCGGTGATTTTTTCGTTTTCGATTACGGTAAAATCTCTCTTGTCCATAAAATAATTATACCTCTATATAAATAAAAAAGTAATCCCCGAAAAAATTGACTTTTTTAATATATAAAAAGTATATATTTTACATTTTGTAATAATTTTACCAAGGGTAGTCGGGTGAGATTTTCCAACCGTCATACATTATGAGTGCAGTGCATAGGTTTTTGTTTGCATTATTGTTACAGCCGTGTTGAGGATGATTAATCAATTTTGCTCGGATATCAGATGGAGCTTTGTAACCTTTTACCCAAGGTGCGTAGTCATAAGGACGTATTTCTTTATTTGAGTTGAATAAGCGGTAAGAAGTTGCATTATTGTAACCAATGTAGAAAACAAAATAATTTTTCCCCATTATAGGATTTTCAATACCATTCAAATATACATAAGCATGTACTTGTTGTGTAGAAGCGTTATTCCAAAATCTTAGAATAACACCGTTAGGTAGCATAAAATAAAGTATACCATCTGCATTTTTTATTGATGTGTGCTTAATGTACGGGTGCAGATACTTATTAAACCACTCGTTGTAACCGTCAGCGTTGTTTTCGGGATAAGTCCATTCGGTGGTCAGACCGTTATCCAGCTCCGACATTCTGATAGCTTGATAAAGCATGGTGTATGTTTCTTTCAAACGATTTGCGGTAGCGGTTTTTTGATAATTTTTAATCAATGTTGGTAAAGTTACTACGGCGACGACACCGATAATTCCGAGGGTGATAAGGACTTCGGCAAGTGTGAAACCTTTAGTATTTACACTTTTTGTGCTATTTCTCATAAAATGTTCTCCATAATGTTTCAAGATATTAGTAATAATTTTCTAATTTTAGTAATTTATTACTAATAATATAACAAATTTTCTATATTTTGTCAAGTATGCCAAAATGTTAAAGTAAAAGGATATGTATGTCAGTAAGAACAAGTATCAAAACGCTTTTGTTAAAAGAGAATATAACTTTGACCGAGCTTGCTAAAATGGTTTCTGCAACGACACAAAAGCCTTATACCGTAGATAGTCTTTCACGCAAACTTCAAAACGAAACTATGAAATATAACGAAGCCGAAATGCTGATAAATCTTTTAGGATACAATATTAAATTTGAAAAAAATAATATTTGTTAATGTGATTTTTTCCAATCTTTGATTTGTTGTAATTTAGCTTTATATTTTGTTTCAAGCCCCTGTTCCGTCGGGATATAGTATTCTCTGCCGACAAGAGAATCAGGCAGGCACTGCATACTTGTCATTTTTTCTTCATAATCGTGCGCATACTGATAACCCTTACCGTAATTCAATTCTTTCATCAATTTTGTCGGAGCGTTTCTTATCTGCAAAGGAACGGGCTCGGCTATATGCTCTTTTGCGTCTTTTCTCGCAAGCATATAAGCAACTTCCATTGCATTAGATTTTGGTGCCATCGAAAGATAAATTACCGCTTGTGTCAAATGCACACTGCATTCGGGCATTCCGATAAAATGACATGCCTGATAAGCTGCAACCGCAAGTTCAAGCGCGTGCGGATCCGCAAGTCCGACATCTTCCGAGGCAAATCTCGTTATCCTGCGCGCAATATATAAGGGATCTTCTCCCGCCTCAAGCATTCTCGCAAGCCAATAAACCGCAGCATCAGGATCGGAATTTCTCATTGATTTATGCAGGGCAGATATTATATTATAATGTTCTTCCCCGTTTTTATCATACAAAAGCGATTTTTTTGAAATACACTGTTCCAAAGTTTCTTTTGTAATATTAACGGTGCCGTTTTCATCAGTATCACCGTTCAAGATAACCATTTCAAGCGTTGATAAAGCACTCCTTGCATCACCGTTTGCAAATTCCGCTATCATCGTCAAAAATTCATCATCAATATTGATATTTGTATTTCCAAACCCTCTCTCATCAGTGACAGCCCGCTTCAAAAGCGTAACCAAATCTTCCGTTTCCAACGGTTTAAACACAAACACCTTACAACGGGATAATAGTGCTGAATTAATCTCAAATGAAGGATTTTCCGTTGTTGCTCCGATTAAAATTATGCTTCCCTTTTCAACAAACGGTAAAAATGCATCTTGTTGTGCCTTATTAAACCTGTGAATTTCGTCAACAAAAACTATCGTTTTTTGTCCGAATTTACGATTATTTTCCGCCTGTGTCATAACGGCCTTAATCTCTTTTATGCCTGAAGTAACCGCAGAAAAATCTATAAATTCCGAATGAGTTTTGTTTGCAATAATTCTTGCAAGCGTTGTTTTTCCAATACCGGGATTTCCCCAAAAAATTATTGATGAAATATTATCACTTTCTATCAGTTTTCTTAAAACTTTTCCTTCGCCAATCAAGTGTCTTTGACCGACAAATTCGTCCAAATTTCTCGGTCGTAAGCGTGATGCCAAAGGCTGATTGTGATTATCTTCAAAAAGTGATTGTTGTTCCATATATCTGCATTTTAGCACAGAAACAAGATTTTTTATCTTGACGTTAACATATTAGCTTAATATAATTTATTTGGAGGAAATATGAATTTAATTGAACGCAACAAAGAAATAATAAAAAAATTTGAAACAATGATAAATACAGCCGATGAAAAATTGGCGGAAGAACTTGTCGCTTCGGACGCTCCGTTTTACACACCCGCAAGTCCTGACCCTTTATATGGAGGAAAGGGTTATTTGTCGGTAGTTCACTGGATGCGTCAAGGATTTTCGGATGTTCAATGGCACATAACAGATTTGGTTGCAGATGAAGACAAAGTCGCAGTAAAATGGGATTTGACGGCAACTCATGACGGAAACTTTATGGGAATTGAACCGACCGGTAAAAAAATCTCCGTTTGCGTTATGAATTTTTATTACATTAACAAAGACGGCAAAGTTACAAATGATATTGCCGCAGAAGGTATGATAGGAATTCTTCGCGGTATAGGTGCTGTTTAAGTCCTCTTAAACTTGCTGAAAATAACAGGATAAACCAAAGTTACAACTATACCTATAAAGAATACAACAGGAAATCCGATTTTCAAATCCACAACATTTAAAAATACGTTTTCAAGTGCATATTTAAGCATTAAAACAAGTCCGACAGAACCGACAAGCCCGCGAATAATGCGACGTTTGACAGATATTTCTTTAGGATTGAACGGGAAAAATCTTCTGCACAAAAAACTTCCGTTAATAAGTCCCAACGCGTAAGCATAAGCAATAATTGTTACGTATTTTGATTTTTGAGGATCAACCAAAAGTTCCCCCGAAACATAATCAATCCTGTATGTATTGAAAAAATAGATATAAATTAGGGCTAAAACTGCTAATACATCAATAATAGCAAGCAAATACAAATATCTGTCAGTATCTTTTTCAGCCCAATTTATCATTTTGTTAACAATGAAAATAAGAAAAATTCCTATCGTAAATCCGCCAACAACATCTTGAGGAGTATGAACTCCGAGCCAAAGTCTTGAAAATCCTACAAGAAGTATTAGGGCAATCAATATTGCGCATAACTTTTTATTTTTTCTTAAAAGGAAAGCAAGTCCGCCCAAAACCGAAGACGCCATAGCCGAATGTCCGCTCGGGAAAGAATATCCTTTTGCATACGGAACGGCAAGTTTTGAAGGCTGAATACTGCCGTCCAAAACCCAGGGACGGTAGACACAGGCTAACATTTTGAAAAAATGTGTCAAAAATACGTTAAATCCTTCTAAAGAAAACAGATAAATACCTGCCCTAAAATCCATACACCAGTATGTAATGGCACAAACAAGAGTAGGCAGCCAAAATTCACCGAAAATTGTAATTGATAAAAATAATTTGTCAAAAATTTCCAAATTCCCAATTCTGAAATTTTGTAAAAACAGTAAAAAATCAATCTGGGGTTTTAACCATAACGGGTTTGACAAACAATCAATCATAAATTAATCTCCAACTCCGTCATCATACCATAAAAAGAGATTTAAAAAAAAATTTTATTAAAAATTGAAAAATTAAATATATTAAAATAAATTGTGACAATTAATATAATAGAATATATATCGGTTGAACAATTATACAATGTTAGAAATTTAATTTTTATAATTAACGCTTGTTTTGTGGATTCATCAATTTTGATCCGTATAAAAGCGGACAGGAATTACCTTTCCAACTACCGTTAATTATTATGTTATTTTCATCGGTTTCGATAGTTTTTTTGCAAAAATCAACTATGGTTTCTCCTCCCACGCTAAAAACTGTTTCATTACCTTTTTTATCTGTAGAGCTAATAGAAATTCCGCCGGAATTTTTACTATTACTATAATCGTAATCAATCCAAATGAATAAATTTTTCCCCGCAACATTTTTTGTTTCGTCCGGATAGCCCCATTGCTTTATCATAGCATCAAGAGGATAGCCTATCCAAGACTTTATACACCTATCCATAAAGGTTTCCCAACTATATGCACAGGTGGTAGTAAACAGTAAACAAATTAAAACAAATTTTTTCATAATAAAGCATAACCTCACAAATAGTATCGCTATAAAAATATTATACTCTAATAATATTTTATACAATAAAAGCCACACAAGACGGCTTCTTTTAATGGCTGGGTTGATGTTGCAAGGTTCAAACTAAGAGATATTAATAACACTTGAATGATACCCACACTGCCCGAAAGATATGTGATACGATAATAAAATTAGTAGTATAACTATAATTATTTTAATCTTTCAATTATTCTTAAATATTCCTTCTGACTTTCCAATACCATTTCTGAAATGAAGTTTATAAAAGGAATAAAATTATTATGATTAGTATCTTGAATTGCTCTTATGTAATCAGCTCTTACAACAGGCGGGATAATTGTTATATTATATCCTGATTGTAATAATGCCAAATTCATCAAGAGCCTTGCCACTCTGCCATTACCATCAATAAATGGGTGAATATTTACAAACTTTGCATGTAACATTGCTGCAAATTCAACAGGGTGAAGATTTGCTTTCATTTCAGAAATACTTTGAGCAAACTCCGACATTTTATCCTGTAAGACTTCAGGTTTTGGAAATTCAACATCTGAACCTGTTACAATAATACTTTTTTTTCTATATTGACCGGCATTTTCTTCATCAATTCGCTTGTAAAATAATTTATGCAGATATTTAATATTTTCTTCAGTGATAATATCTGATTTAGCTAATTTTAATAATTCATAAAAAGCATCAGAGTGTCCGATAGTTTCAAGATGGTCTTTCATTGGTTTTCCGCTAACAGTTAAACCATCTTCTAATACAACCTTTGTTTCTGCCAAATCAAGTGTGTTACCTTCTAATGCATTTGAAGAATATGTTAGACCAATTCGATAGTATTCTTGAATTTGTTTTACAGCATCCTTATCTAACGGTCGATAACTGTCAATTTTTATCTTGTATTCATCATTATCTGCAAAACAATTATTATACATTGTATCTCCTAATAAATAAGCCCGCAATGCGGGCTTTTAATAATGGCGGGAACGACGAGGCTCGAACTCGCGACCTCATGCGTGACAGGCATGCGC
>CADBNI010000042.1 GCA_902795965.1 uncultured bacterium | reverse complement strand
GTGAGTTTGTCCGCCTTAGGTTGAGCCGTACAAATTATTAGCGAACGAAGTTATGGTCGGGAGTTTCTTTGGTTTCTTTCTTGTCGGCACAAGAAAGAAACTGCGGGGTGTGGGGGGCGCAAAGCCCCGCAATATAAAATTATATTATAATTTAAAATCTCACATTTGAAATCACTTCTTGTGATTTTATACGAATTTCTTTATCCGTTTCAAAAATCTCATCTATTGAAGGATTTTGGATAACTTTATGCTCGTCACACATTTTTTTCGTAATTTCGTAAATGTTATACAGTTTTATTTTTCCGTTCAAAAACGCAAAAACGGCTTCTTCATTCGCGGCATTCATGCAAACCGTTGCAGTACCGCCTGTTTTTCCCATTTCATAAGCCAATTTGACTGTCGGAAATTTCTCAAAATCAGGTTTTTCAAAATCAAGTCTTGCAATTTCGGCAAAGCTGAAACTTTTTGATTTTATCCCCTCATACCGCTCGGGATAAGTGATTGCATACTGAATAGGTATGTGCATGCTCGGCAAACCAAGTTGTGCAATTACACTTCCGTCCTTATATTCTATTGCGGAATGAACAATACTTTGCGGATGAACAACAACTTCTATATCGTCATAATCAAACCCGAAAAGGTGGTGAGCCTCAATTACTTCAAGCCCCTTGTTCATAAGAGTTGCACTGTCAACCGTAATTTTTTTACCCATATTCCATCTCGGGTGTGCAAGTGCCTCCTCAACGGTTGAATTTTTCATTTCTTCAACCGATTTATGTAAAAAAGGCCCGCCCGAAGCTGTTATTATCAGTTTGTCAACCTGATTAACATTTTTTATGCACTGGTGAATTGCGCAATGTTCACTATCAACGGGGACAATATTTACACCGTATTTTTTTGCTTCCGCCATAACAATATCTCCCGCCATAACAAGAGTTTCCTTGTTGGCAAGCGCAATATCAATACCGTTTTTTATAGCGGTAAGCGTAGGTTTCAGACCTATTTTTCCCGAACATGCAACCAAAATTATATCGTTATCTTTGTCTGAACAAATTCTTTCAAGCCCTTCTTCTCCGAGACAGGTGTATTTCGGCTTAAATTTTTCCGCCTGCCTGTTTAAAAGTTCAACGTTATGTCCGCCCGCAAGCGCGATTATTTCAAATTTGTCACGTAATTTGTCAATTACTTCCAGTGCCTGAGTTCCGATAGAACCCGTAGAACCTATAATACTGATTTTTCTCTTTTCCATACAAATATTATATGACAAAAAACGATTTTTGTGAGTAATGCGATTTTACCAATAATAATCTGCAAATATAACTAAAGTTTTACAACTGCACTGTGTCTGTTTGTCGTAGCATTTTCTTTTCTGTAAGAAAAGAACAAATCATTATTACAAACGGTACAATACGGGCAAACATCAATATTATCGGGATTTAAACCGTATTCCGTCAACTGCCTTTTATTAATACTTTTCAAATCGACAAAAATCTCATCACCGCGATTTTCAAACAAATCTTCTCCGTAACGTACGGTTGAAATCAGCTTGTCACAAACATCTTCACCCACATTATAACAACAAAACGATATTGCAGGTCCAATCGCACATTTTATTTTGTCAATATCAGAGCCAAAATCTTTCACCATTTTTTCAACGGTTTTAACCCCTATCATGCCCGCAGTACCGCGCCAACCCGCATGAGAAACGGCAGAAATTTTTCCGTCATAAAAAATCAACGGAGTGCAGTCGGCAAAATTCAAAAAAATCGCCTGCTCATTATTCGCCAAAATCAAACCGTCCGTATCGGGATAATCGGTTTTGCCAACCCTTGCAACATCAACATTTGACGTATGAGTCTGCGAAGGATAAACCAATTCTTTTACCCCAAAATATTCACAAAAAAGTTTTCGATTTTGTTGGACAATTTTTTCAAAATCTTTTTCTTTGGTCTTGATAACGCTTTCTCGCGTGGTAAAAAAATGGTTAAGCCCCTCAAGAACGGAACTTTTCATAACTTTTTTACCGCAAATATTTTCAAAATAAAACATAAAAAATTTATACCACAAAATATTATAAAATAATAAAACTTATTTTTTAATATGTTATAATAAACTTATGAACGAAGATTTTATTTCAACGGTAAGTCACGAACTCAGAACTCCTCTGACTTCAATCAGGGGGTTTTCGCAAACTATGCTTGCATCTTGGGAAAAGTTAGATGACGAAAGCAAAAAAAAATTCCTCAAAATTATTATCGAACAATCAAACAGATTGATTAATCTTGTCGAAAATATGCTCTCCGTCACAAAACTTCAAGAGACTAAAGAAGACTTGATTTACAAAGAATTTGACATAAAACCCGTAATCGAAACCACCTGTTCGATTGTAAAAAACCAATATCCCGACAAAAAGTTTGAAATAAAAATTGCGGAAAACACACCGAATATCCTTGCCGACAAAGATAAATTTCAGCAAATTATGATGAATTTAACCGAAAATGCCGCAAAATACGGTGATACCAATACTACAATAAAAATACAATCAAAATTTTCCGAAGAATTTGTAACATTAAAAGTCATAAACGAAGGAATTGAAATCGACAAGAACGATTACGAAAAAATTTTTACCAAATTTTCGAGAATAGACAATCCTTTGACGAGAAAAGTTCAAGGGAGCGGGCTCGGACTTTATATAACAAAAAATCTGGTCGAAAAAATGGGCGGTAAAATAAACGTAAAATCCGAAAATCATCAGACGGAATTTGAGGTTTCAATGCCGTGTGCAAACATTGAAAGGCAGGCAAAAAATGCAGTCAGTCACTTTGATAATTGATAAAAGACTCGAATTGTCGGTTAAATACAAAAAACTTTTGACAAGCAAATCAAATTCCGTAACTATTACAAAAGATTTGATTTCCGCAATGAAATTCATTCAAGACAAAGAACCTGATTTGATAATAATTTCGGACAGTATTGACAGCGACCTGTCGGATTATTGCAAAAAATTGAGAGCCTTAACCTACAATATGCGCCCGATAATCATTGCCACCTCAAAATCAGCCGAACTTCAAGACAGGTTGAACGTTTTGGAAAACGGGGCGGACGATTTTATTTCAGAACCCGTAAATTCAGAAGAATTTGTCATGCGTATAAAAGCCCACCTAAGGCGCGAATTTGAATCCAATTTTGATTCAAAAAAATTCCTGCCGGGTGAAAATTATTCCATGCGCGCACTAAAACGCATTACGGGCGAGGACACTCAATGGGCGGCAATGCTTGTGAGTATAGAAAATTTTGCTAATTACAAAGAAACTTACACCGAACTTGCCTCCGACAAACTCGTTCAAACATATTGCGCAATAATTCGCTCGGCTTTGTCGGAAAATGATTATCTCGGCTCAATTTCGGATAACAAATTTTTAATTTTGACGGACGGAATAAAAGCCGAAAAAATAGCAAATTTTTTAACCTTTGCATTTGATTCGGTTGCCTCAAAATTCTATTCCCCGCAGGATAACAGACGCGGATTTATGCTTATGCGCGGAGATGAGTTTGCGGGCAAGCGGTCAAATTTTGTTCATACGACAATCGGGGTTGTTACCAACGAATTTGTCAAATACAGTGATGCAACGCAGTTGATGAACGCGTTGGTAAGGATTAACAGAATTGCGGATTTGCCTTCCAAATCAAATTATTTGATTGAACGCCCCGAAATCAGTGCGGAAAATTCCGTTGACAATGCGGTCAACAATAGAATTTTTATTATAGAAGAAGATGAGGCAATGACCCTGCTTTTAAAGACTATATTTAATTTGCAGGGATATGAAGTAACAAGTATGAGTGATATTACCGAAACGGATACACCTCCCGCCCTGATAATCCTTGATGCGGGCAGTGCAGAAACACTTAAAGGGATTGAAATCTGTAAAAATATCAGAAATAATCCGATTTTTGACAAAACAAAACTAATTGTCACTTCGGTTTTGCATGACAAAGAATTGATTTTGAACGCAGGTGCGGACTTGTATATCCCGAAACCTTACGAAATCTCAAACCTTATCAAATGGGTTGAAGAATTGACTTAGGAGAAGATTATCACTACCTCTCGGGAGAGGTAGGAGCGACAGGAGAGAATAAAACGGCACCAAGAAAATCTCAATGCCGTTTATTTATAAGTACTTATCGAACTTACCTAACTTACTTATCAAACCTCTTTAAAAACTAATCACCTACGCACAGAGGAACGTAGCCGTTGTTACGGTTGCGCTCGCTCCACGAGCTGGTGTCCGAGTAGATGTCGCGACTCAAGGCCGTAGTAGCCGTCCTCTCGGAACTCGACCAAAAGTAGCCGTCAGCGAGGTCTATTGGTGTGCCTGCTCCGTTTGGTATGCTGGCTCCGTTCACGCAGATAATATTAGATTTGGCATTACGGTTACCGTAGTTATGTTCGGCATAATACTGTTCGCAATTTGCATAACCGCCGTACCCGTTTACCATAATCAAGGTGTAAGGTCCTATGTCCGTACGTCCGTATCTCGCTCCCGCTATTACCGCCAACGTCTGGAAACTCGGCAGGTGAAGTCCAAGTTCGTTACATTTCTTTACAGCTCCTGCAAAGTAGTCAGTTGCATCACTGCACCCTTTTACAAGACCTTTCTTTTTCAATTCCTCGCACCCTGCTTTATTTATCGGGGTTGCGTCGTAACGCTTGTAACCGAATAACGAATTCAACGTTCTTACATCTTTTCCTATTCTGTTAGGTCCCGTTCCGCCGTTAATATCAAATATCGCACTTATGCAGTTTGTGGTAGCATTCGTTACGGGTTTTCCGTCTACGCTTGTCCAACTGAACGTAGTCGAAGGTTCAAGCTGACTGCATTGTGGTGAATACGTCATTATCATCGGCACTCCGTCACCTGTTACTATACCCACTGTTGCAGTGCTTGCCGTTCCGAGTCCCAAACTTTTCAATTTTGACCCGTTTGTTATACTG
>CADBNI010000041.1 GCA_902795965.1 uncultured bacterium | reverse complement strand
GGGAGGAAAAAGTAAAGAATTTGCTTATACAACATCTGTAACTGATGCTTTAGCATACGTAGTTGATGTCAACGGACGTAGTGGTCCAAATTCGCAACAAGCAGACAAGAAAAACGACATCCGCTCATTCAACGGAGCAAAATTTGGAACAGGTTGTGCAGGAAAAGATGTTGACGGAACATGCGTATACCAGTTACCTTCATATAGCGCAGCAACGTACCCGACACCATGTTCCGAAGCCGTAAGTTGGTGCGTGAACAACGATTATTGGCAAGGAGCAATAGATGCATGTGATGCAATAGACATGAAGTTACCAAGCAAGGACGAACTCCTTGCCCTCTATGCAAAGAAAGGGCAGGATGGAATTCCGTCCTCCGGCTGGTTTTGGTCGTCGTCAGAGAGCAGTACAGACTACGCGTGGAACGTGGGCTTTAGCGATGGTATGTCGTACACCAACAGCAAGGGTGCCACAAACAGGGTCCTCTGTGTAGGCAAGTAAGGCAGCTAAGCAGCTGAGAAGTTAGGCAGCTAAAAACTAAGAAACTTTTCCCTCGCCCCAACGGGGAGAGGGTGCCCTCAGGGCGGGTGAGGGGTACAAGCTACAACATTACCCCTCACCTAATTTGTTGCGTCATCCCGAACTTGTTTCTGGATCTTGTAACCGTTTAACAGTGGTGAGACCCTGAAATAAATTCAGGGTGACGGAAAGATACATGTGAGCCACAATGGTAAGACCCTGAAACGAGTTCAGGGTGACGCGAAGTTAAATATTCAGCATGACGGAAAGCGGTTCGCTTTGTCAAGTTCAGCATGACAGAAATATTTCCTCAAGGGGGGAGTTTTGAAAACACTCTTAGCTGTATTATTTACCCAACTTTTTTATTTGTAGTAAAATTTACTTATGGATTTTAACGAAATTTGGAGTAAAGCTAAAGAGGAATTGGAAAAGACTGTTCCAATGTGCGGAATGTGGATCGGACCTTTGAAACCCGTTGAGTTTGACGGGAACGTTTTGAGGCTTGTAACTGCGCATGCCCTTGCTCCGCAAATTATAAAAACCCAGCATGATGCCAAAGTTCGTGAAGCTCTCAAAAATGCCTGCGGGCATGAAGTCAGCTACAACATAGTTTATGATGAAGAATTTGCGGAAAAATACAAGCAGGAAAAACGTAAAGAACTCAGCAAGCAAGTTCCCGGACAAACCAAAGAAGATAAAATGCTTATCAATCAGGCGCAAATGCAATCTTCCGCAAATCTTAATCTGAAATATAAATTTTCAAATTTTGTTGTCGGTGAAAATAACCGTATGGCACATGCAATAGCTTTTACGGTTGCTCAAAATCCCGCCAAAAAATATAATCCGTTGTTTATTTACGGCGCGTCAGGGCTTGGAAAAACCCATCTTATGCAAGCTATCGGGCATTATATTATTTTTAATAAACCGAATTTGAAGGTTAAATATATTAAAACGGAAGATTATTTTAACGAACTTATCAAAAATCTTCAATCGAGCGGTAACGACAAAACCAAACGTATGGACAAATTCCGCCAAAAATACAGAAATATTGACGTGCTTTTGATTGATGATATTCAGTTTTTGGAAAGCAAAACGTTTACTATGGAAGAAATTTTCCATACGTTCGACAGTTTGCACAACAACAACAAGCAGATTGTTATAACTTCCGACAGATTGCCTAAAGATATTCCGACACTTCCCGACAGATTGAGGACACGTTTTGAAATGGGGATTATGGTTGATATTACACCGCCCGATTTTGAAACAAGAGTTGCGATTTTAAAAAACCTTGCCGATACTGCGGGTGTTAAGGCGGAGTTTGAGGTTTTTGAATATATTGCGAAAAATTTTGTCAATAATGTGCGCGAACTTGAAGGAGCTTTCAATAAAGTCAGTGCTTATGCTGATGTTGAAAAGGTTGATTTGACACTCGATTACGCAAAAAAAGTTTTGAATTGCGAAGCATCTAAAAAAGATATTACGATTTCAGATGTTGCAAAAGCGGTCGGAGAATATTACGGGGTTTCGGTTGCGGACTTTTTGAGTTCGGCAAGAAATCAAAGGGTTTCTTCGGCAAGACATATTGCCGTATTTATGGCAAGAGAGTTGACGCAAAAAAGTTTTGAGGCTATTGCGGAGTATTTTCGGAAAAAACATACCACAATGCTTTATTCTTATGAAAAAATTAAAAAAGAAATGAGTACGGATAAAGAACTTGAAAACGAAATACGTGAAATCCGCAGAATGATAGAAAAATAGAGGGCTTATGTACGATTATATAAAAGGAATTTTGACAAACAAAACCGCATCTTCAAAAGGAGTTTTTCTGACCGTTGAAACAGGCGGTGTAGGGTATCTTTTGGAGGTTACAACAAGAGATTATAACGGTGCAAATGACGGTGACATCAAGGTTTATACCGTTCTTTTGCATAGAGAAGATAAAATGAGTCTTTGCGGTTTTTTGAAACGTGAGGACAGAGATATTTTTAATATTTTAACTTCTGTTTCGGGTGTCGGAGCAAAAATGGCGTTGACTTTGCTTGACGAATTTGAAACGGCGGAACTTATCGGATTTGTTATAGACGGAAATTATAAGGAAATTACGCGCGCAAAAGGGGTAGGACCGAAACTTGCTCAAAAGATTATTCTTGAGTTGAAAGACAAATTAATGAATTATCAAACAAAAGAACCTATAAAGATTACGTCCGTTGCACCGGTTGATACTCAGGCGGTGGAAGATGCACAGACTGTTTTGGTATCTTTGGGTTACGAGAGAAAAGAAATTCAAGACGGTATTTCAAAAGCCCTTTCACAGTTAGGCAAAAACCCTTCGGCAGAAGATATTTTGAAAGAAACCCTCAAAATTTTGTCGATGTAAAATTTGAAAAGCCTTAGTGGCTTGACAATAGCATTGATTTTCGTTAACCTCAAAGGGAGGTTTTTTTATGATAGATGAAATTTTAGATTATATGGAAAAGTTGGGAAAATTGTTTTCCGCTTTTAAAGTCGACCTTATTTTAGGGGCGATTATTAATATTGTTATTATAGCGGTTTTATTCAAGCTGACCGAAATGTTTATGCGAAAGCTCCAAAACAAATTCGGCGCGCAGGACAAATCTTCTCCCATAAACCATATTGTTCCGATTTTGGAAAAAATTATTAAAATCCTGATAGTATTTATTATTGTTGCATCATTTTTGCAGAGTCAAGGCTATTCTTTAACTTCACTTATTGCAGGTTTCGGTATTACAGGTTTGGCGGTCGGTTTTGCCGCTCAACAGACTATAGCATCAATGTTCGGTACGGTTTCGGTTATGTCGGACAAAATCTACAGGCTTGGTGATTATATAAAAATTAACGGGTTTGAGGGGTATGTTGAAAGTATAAATTTACGTTCGACAAAAATTCGCACAATGGATAACTATCTTGTAACAATTCCGAACGATATCACGGCAGACAGTATAATTGAAAATCTTTCAAAGGCAAGCAAGCGCAAAATTGACGTAAGTTTTGGGGTAACTTACGATACTTCATCAGAAAAAATCGACAAAGCTATGGAAATTATAAGGGGTGTTATAAAGGCGCGTTCCGATATTCATAAAGAATTTTATGTTTTCGTTGATGAATTGGCAAGCAGTTCGATTAATATAAGGCTTTATGCTTATGCAAAAACAAAATCATATTTCAATTTTGTAAAAATCAGGAGCAGTATATTGACGGAAGTTATTCGTGCGTTCAGGGCCGAAGGAATTGATTTTGCATTCCCGTCACAGACTGTTTATATGGCAAAATGAATATAAAAATTATTGCACTCGGAAAGATTAAAGAAAAATTTTTGAAAGACGGGATTGATGAATTTTTAAAACGTCTTACTCCTTATGCTTCGGTTGAAATTGTTGAACTACCCGCAATAGAGATAAAAGACGAACATTTGACGTCAAGAGTCTTGGATGAAGAAGGGGATAAAGTTCTCTCACATATAAAGCCTCAATCATATGTAATTACTATGGAGATTAAAGGTAAAGAACTTTCGTCCGAGGAGTTTGCGCAAAAGATTGAGAGTCTTTCCAATGAAGGAATTTCGGAAATTATTTTTGTAATCGGGTCTTCTTGCGGGATTTCACAAAAAGTTTCTCAGAGGGCAAATTTTAAGTTGAGCATGTCAAAAATGACGTTTTTGCATCAGTTTGCAAGGTTGATTTTGACGGAACAAATCTATCGCGCCTTTAAGATTATTAAAGGCGAAACTTATCATAAATAAGAATTTTGTCTTTATTTCCCTAACTCTGAGGCTTTTTGGGCGGTTTTTTCTATGACGTCATAAAAAAGTTTTTCCGAATTTTCCTCGTTCATTACGGAAATTCCGACAAATGTGCATCCGCCTTTGGTTGCTACGTTATCAATCAATGTTTGAACTGGAGTTTCCCCTCTTTGCATTACCATTTTTGCAGAACCTATTGCGGTTTGAACCGCTAACATTAATGATTTTTCGTAGTCTAATCCCAATTTTTCGCCTGCACGTGCCATATCTTCCATAACTTTATAGAAAAATGCGGGGCCCGAACCCGAAATTGCCGTTACTATATCAAGTTGATCTTCCGTTACGGGAATTGCTTTTCCGATATTTGAGAGAAGGTCGATTACAAAATTTAAATCGTCCTCTGATGCGCAGGCTCCCTTGCAAACCCCCGACATTCCTTCCAAAACAAGTGCAGGAGTATTCGGCATTACGCGTACGACTCTTTGTCTGCCTATAATATCTTGAATTTTTTTGGTCGATACTCCTGCCGCAATCGAAACAACAAGTTTTTCGGGAGTAAGTTCGGATTTAATTTCTTCAAGAACAGAAGAAACGTAGTTTGGTTTTGTTGCTATAAAAATTACGTCACTGTTCATAACCAAAGCTCTGTTATCGGTTATCACGTTTATGGATAGCCTCTCTTGGGCCTGTTTTGCTATATCGGGATTGACCTCGGAACCCGTAATATTTTGCGGCTGAATAAATTTTGATGATATGACTCCTTTTATTATGGCACTTGCCATTTTGCCGCAGCCGATAAATCCGATTTTGTAATTTTTGTTCATATATGTTAACCTTCCTTTTCTTATTTGTTGACTAAAAAGTTTTTTTTATTTACATTGGAATTATACGACAAAAAATATTAAATAAAAGGAATTAAAAAAAATGAGACGTACACTAGAAGGAACAAAAATTAAAAGACAGCATGTAAGCGGTTTTAGAGCAAGAATGGCTACCCCCGGCGGACAGGAAGTTTTGAACAGACGCCGTGCAAAAGGTCGTCACAAATTGGCAATTTCGGGTTCTAAAAGAGCGTAAATATTTGTTATGCTCCCGAGTCAATATCGACTGAAAAAACATTCTGCGTTTAATGCTACATATAGGGTTAAGAATTCCGTTCACAAGGGCGGGATTACTCTGTTTGCAGGAATTTTGAAAAAAGATGATTTGCCGACCAAGGTCGGCTTTGTTGTGAGCAAAAAAACTCATAAACGTGCGGTTAAAAGAAACAGATTAAGAAGGCTTATGCGCGAAAGTTACAGATTGCTTTTGAAAAATAATGAGTTGGGAAATTCGCAAAAATATATGTCACTGATTTTTACCGGGCATGAGCATGCTCTCGGCAAAAATTTTGACGAAATTAATAATATCGTTAAAAATCTTTTAGAGAGGATATAAGCATGCTCGAGGGAATTTTTGTCGAAAAAGTTTTAACACAGGAATATATAAGACCTTATCCGCAGCAGCCCGAAGAAACCTCAGGATATTATGTCGGAAGTGAGGCAATATATAAATATTCTTTAAAAGAATCCGATTACCCGACATTAATTATTCCCGACCCTCTATATGATAATGAAGGCGGGATTATCAGACCGGGGTATTATGAACTTGCGCTTTCGGATTCAAGACAATTCCTTATCCTTTTGGAATCAAAAAACCCCGTTGCAGTTATTCCTGTTATAAAAATTGAAGAAGATGTAACGGAACAACACAGATTAAATAACAAAACCGTCAAAAAAGAACTTAAAAAAGAACAAAAAGAACGCGAAAAAACAAACAAAAAACGCGCAAAAGTCGGCATGCCTCCCGATGAACCGAAAATATATTCGGAAGCCGAAATTGAATACAATCCCAAAGGTCAGTATTATCTGATAAAATATCAGCGAGGAACAATCAAGGCTTGGGGTGCGTTTCGCGGATAATTAAGAAATGTAAAAATTTGCTTGTAATATGTAAATTTTAGCTGTGGTATATACGTTTTATATAATATATGTGCAATATATACATGGTTTATTTGGTAAATTAAGGAGAATTTATGTCAGGATGAATTAATATTTCGTAACAATATAGCAAAAAAAAAGTTTCTTGAACTTTTATTGATAGTATACTATATTTGTGAAGATAGTAATCTAAAAAGGAGTATATTCTATGAACAGAAAACAACTGATTATTGCGGCAATGGCAACGGTGTTGTCAGTTTCTGCTGCAAGTGCAGCTGTAACGAGTACCAACATTACGGGTGTTTCAGGCTCCAACGGAGTTTATAACATTGACCCGCTAAAGGCTAACGGTTCTGTCGGTTACAGAAGGTATGACAATTTTGATTTGAAGAGTGGTGATATTGCCAATTTGATTTATCAATTCCAGAAAAACGGTAATACAAGAGATCTTGATACTTTTGTCAACCTTGTAAACAGTAAAATTAATATTGACGGTATTGTCAACACGTTGAACAAAAACGGTTCGTTCAACAACGGACATGCCGTATTTATTTCTCCGAACGGTATGGCAATCGGAGCTTCAGGTGTTTTGAACGTTGGCAGATTGTCTGTTGTAACACCGACACAAAGCACATATAACAATTTCTTTGACGGAAGTAACTACAATTACACTAATATCAACAACATTTCTCAGTTGAAAAAATCGGGTAATGCTCCGATTGAAGTTAACGGTTATATTTTTGCAAGAAACGGTATTGACTTGCCCGGTAACAACATCAACGTTGCAGGTAAAGTTGTAAACGGTATGGCAAATCAAAGTGCAATCAATTCAACTTCTGCAGCGGAAGCATTGTTCAATTCTTTGGTTAACACTGACGGAACAATTAAAGCTAACAGTTCAGCCATCAACTCTGACGGTACATTGGTATTCTTGCATCAGACAGGTTCAACGGGCGGAATTAATGTTTCGGGTAACGTTGTTAACCTTACTCAGGGATCTGCTAAAAACGGCAGTGTTGCAATTACCAACAACGGTGCAAACGGTTTGACGATGACAGGTAAAGTTGCTGCAAACGGCAAATTGAGCTTGTACAACAAAGCCGGTGATATGGTTGTTTCAGGCAAATTGGATAACAAAAACGGCGAATTGGCTGTTACAAACAGTGCAAATGCCGCTAACTTAAATCTTTCACAAGCTGCATTGACTTCAACTAATGATATTCACATTACAAACAACGGTTCGGGCAAACTTTCTCAGTCCGGTTCGGCTGTTGCAGGCGGCGAATTGGCTATTATTAATGAAGCAGGCGGTGAATTAATCAGCAATGCTACAAATAAAGGTAATACAATCAGAATTATCAACCGCGGAAACGGTATGGATCTTGTCGGTAACACTACCGCAACAAAATCTGTATCTGTAAGAAACTACGGTTTGAACAACAATTCTTACGGTATGACTTTGGGTGGTAAAATCACTGCAGGTGAAGGTGTTTTGATTGACAACCACAGTGGTATGGCAAGACTTAATAACGAAATTGAAGTTACAAACGGAAATATCGCTATTATGAACAGAGCTACCGCATTAGGTATGGAATCAGGTTCGACAAGCAACTTCCATAACGTAAACGGCGGTAAAATCGCTATTAAAAACAAAAGCGCATCTGGTATGAACTTGCAAGGTACAATCACCAATACAAAAGGTGAAACCGCAATCAACAACCAGGCAGGCACAATGAAAGTTGCAGGCACAATCAACAACAAAAACGGTAATATGGGTATCATCAACCGCGGTGACGGTAAGATGACTCTTGATGCCGACATTGATAACAACGGTAAATTGAAACTTGCTAACGTAAACGGTGCAGGATTTGATATTAAAAACACTGTTGATAACAAAAACGGCAACTTCAGCATCTACAACGAAAAAGGTCAGTTGACTGTTGACGGTGCGGTTAATAACAATGGCGGTTACTTGTATACACTTTCAAGAAACGCATCT
This sequence comes from uncultured bacterium, assembly GCA_902795965.1. Taxonomy (GTDB): domain Bacteria; phylum Cyanobacteriota; class Vampirovibrionia; order Gastranaerophilales; family Gastranaerophilaceae; genus Stercorousia. The sequence goes on along the minus strand of CADBNI010000041.1, from coordinate 959 downwards.
GAAGGTGTTGCAACAACAGCTTCAAGCACAATGGCTACAAAAGGCGGTAACCTTGCAATTAAACACAACGGTACAGGTACAAAAGGCCTTGACTTGAACGGTACGATCAGTAATGCCGATGGTCAAATTGCAATCAACAATTACAAAGGTGATATGCACGTAGGCGGTAATATTACTGCAAAAAATAATCTCGGTGTAATTAACAGAGCCGGCGGAAACGCAATGACTGTTGATGCAACGATTGCAGCAAACAATGCTGAAACCAATATCAAGAACAACGGTTCGGGTGATATGGTTGTAAACGGTGAAATTACTCACAATGGCAGATTGAATGTACTTGCTAACAAAGGTCAGTTGACTCTTGGCGGTAAAATCCACAACACAGCAGCAACCGCAGGCGAAAATACAATGACTTATGTAGCTGCAAGAAGCCAAGGTAAAGGTATTGAAGCAACTCAGGCATTCGCTGCAGATTCAACAAACGGTACAATCCTTATCAAGAATATTACAGGCAGCAACGGTTTGAACTTTGCAGGAAAAGCTACTTCTACAAACGGTCAAGCTGAAGTATACAATATGAACGGTAATATGACGGTAAGCGGTACGGTTGGCGGTCAACCTTCAGTAGTTCTCAATAAAGGTGCTAAATTGACGGTTACGGATGCAGCAACTTTGACAGGTGATGTAAAACTTGTAAACAAAGGTTCACAATCAGCAACTGTTGCAAACAAATACGCAAACCAATTACGTGAAAAATTAAAATAATAAATCACAAATTCAAAAGAGCGGGTACTTCGGTATCCGCTTTTTTTGTTAATAAATTTAATAAAAGGGGTTGATTTTTTTGATTTAGCGTGTAATAATTGGTTGTAAGTATATCGCGGGATGGAGCAGTCTGGTAGCTCGTCGGGCTCATAACCCGAAGGTCGTTGGTTCAAATCCAGCTCCCGCAACCATTT
>CADBNI010000040.1 GCA_902795965.1 uncultured bacterium | reverse complement strand
GTGACTTCGTCACAGTATGCTCAATCTGTTCGCTATCCGGACTCACTTCGCTCCGTCCGTCCGCAAATCCGCTCCCTCGCAATGACAGAACGGTTGTCAAGCACGGAATGACAAAAAAGAAGCATAGAGGATTAGAAGAATAGAGGAATAGCCATGTAAAAGACTATTCCTCCATACCTCTATACATCCATACATCCTTTTTGGGCTTTAGCCCCAAAAGACTACTTACCTACACAGAGGACCCCGCCTTGGAAATTCTTGTAGCTGCCGTACGAGCTACCATCGTCAAAGCCCACGTACCACGCGATGTCTGTATCGCGCTCTGACGACGACCAAAACTCGCCGGTGGACGGAATTCCGTCCTGCCCTTTCTTTTCATAGAGTTCAAGCAGTTCGTCTTTCGTTGGCAGTTTCATGCCTATGGCATCACATGCATCTATTGCACCCTGCCAATAATCATTGTTCACGCACCAATCATAATTTTGTGAGCAAGGTGTCGGGTACGTTGCTGCACTGTATGATGCTATTTGATATACGCATGTGCCATCAACTTTTGTTCCTGCACATCCTGTTCCAAAAGCTGCCCCGTTAAAACTTCTGATATCGTTCTTTTTCTTAGCTTCTTGACTATTCGGACCGCCTTTGCCATTAACATCAACTACGTATGCTAAAGCATCTGTTACGCTCGTTGTATAAGCAAACTCTTTACTTTTTCCACCGCCAATGGGTAGTGATACTCGTGATGCTTTTACAGCGTCACCAACATCAAATCCTTTTTTGGTAGGGTCATAATTAAGAATAATTGCTCCACCGTCTGCTAATACTAAACCTACGTTATTTGTATCTGTTTTTAATTGAAGGTCTTTTCCTGTTTTAGCTTTTGATACATCATACTCTTTTCCCGTTGTATCAATTACGGTAGATGTTGGCCAGCATTCTGCTATATGATTGTAATCACATCTTTTTGCAATCTTCAAATGATTTTGCAACTCATCTACAAATGCCTCTGTTGAACCGTAGCTTGCATTCAAAAGTCCTAATGCTCTCATTTTTTCCATTGCCTGATTGATTTTAAAAGCAATATTTGCCTCGCGTTCCGCATTAACTCGTTCATTGACATTCTGAATCAAAATAGGCATGCTGACCGCCGCGACGACGCCGATAATGCTGAGGGTGATTAGGACCTCTGCTAAAGTAAAACCAAAATTTTTTGTCATAATATTCTCCTTAACTTTCGTCAGATTTTCGGACAAATAGGTCACTGACTTTGATATCACTTTAGGTCAAAATAGGTCACATGTCAAGATTGCAAATTTTAGGTTCTAATATTGCTAAATTTCGCAAAGAAAAAGGATTGTCGCAGGAAAAACTTGCAGAAATGGTTGACCTGTCGCGTGAATACATCACAAGAGTCGAACGCGGACAAAAAAACATCAGCCTTAAAAAACTTTTTGCAATCTGTGATGCATTACAAACAGATTTTTGCAACTTAACAAATTTTAAGTAGCAAAAAAATTTTTTAGGGGTTTTATATTTATCAAAGTTACAACAAAAAGGGATTTCTATGGTCAGTTATTACGAAGCTCAAATAGGGCAAATGCCTACTCCGTACTATTCTCAACCCGCAACATCTTCCAATAAAAGAAAATTAGGTATGACTGTTGCGGGCGGGCTTATCGGTATGAACGCTTACTATCTTCCGGTCAATAAAGATGTCTACGTTCAGCGCGGGTTTGATATGACGCGTGACGAAGCAAATTCACAAGTAAGAACACTCAAACAAATTGCCAAAAATATTGAAAAACAATCAATGACAACCGAAGATAAAATGTTTTTGCAACAATTAGGATTGCCTGAAGATGTAACCGCAATAACAAATCATTGCAAATCACTTGAAGAAAAAGTAACCAATCCCGCAAGCGTAAAACAAATAAAAGACAAATACATAAAAGCATTTGACACTAACAACAAAAAAACTCACCTCATGGATGCAGTCTGCTCGGACGCATACAGAGCAGTAAAACGCAATAAATTTTGGTGGGGTGTCGGAATAGGCTCGGGTATCGGACTTGCACTCGGACTTATGGGCAGCAGAGATTAGAGCTTAACCCGTTTACAACATCAATTACATCAAAGCCTTTAAAATTTGACACGATTTTAATATTACCGGGATTTTTCGCGTTTTCCATTGCCAAAAGCGCACCGACAATTCCCTCCAACTGCGACATTGGCATCATATTTACGGGCAAATCAAGCCCGTGTTCCACACGCAGAGTTTGCTGCAAAAATTTACAATCAGCGGGAGAACGCTCTTTATAACAAGAGTTCAAGTGCATACTCTGTCTTGTCAAATATAGTTCAAAACGATTAACTTCACCCCCTTTTTCATTCAAAGAACGAAAATACTCGCAGCCTCTTGTCGAATATCTTTGTGTCCAACCGTTTCTGTTCGGGATTAAAGGGTTTGTTGCAACAAGCTGATAGGGCTTTGAAAGTATTCTCCATTTGCCCTCAAGCATTGTTCTGTCCCAAACAAGCGAAACGCAAATCTTTGAATACTTTATTGACGGATAATTGTCAAAAAAGAACATTACATCATTCATTGTGTACAATTTATCAACAAGTATAAGGTTTTTATCTTCGTCCAAAACGGCAACCCCGCTATCCATGCCTGATGATGCCGCCAAAGATAATCCCACATAATAATTCATTTTTTTAATCCTTTAACAGTTGAGTAATAATCAAAGGTTCATCTTCAGTCGCAAGCACCGTATGTTCAAAGTGTGCGGAAGGTTTTTTGTCGGCAGTGCTTACAGTCCATTCATCATCAGCAACAACAACTTCATCACAGCCCAAATTCAGCATAGGTTCAATAGCAATAGCCGTAAATGGTTTAATAACCGTTTTATCACCAACCCGATAATTAAACAAAAACGGTTCTTCGTGCATTTCGTGTCCTACACCGTGACCGCCGTATTGACGAACAATGCCCATTTTTTCACGATTTGCAACATCTTCTACCGCTCCCGAAATATCGTCAAGAACATTACCCGCTCTCATTTGCGCAATTCCTGCAAAAAGAGCTTCTTCAGTAGTTTTCAAAAGTCTTTGAACTTCATCGGAAACTTTTCCGACAGGATATGTCCAGGCACCGTCACCGACCATACCCGCATAAGTAGCACCGACATCAATGCTTATAATATCACCTTCTTTAACCTTAATATCTTCGTGCGGAATACCGTGTACAACCTGCTCGTTAATCGAGGCGCAAATACTGCCCGGAAAACCGTGATATCCTAAAAATGTAGGAATAGCACGTTCATGTTTTATAATACCGTAAGCAATATCGTCAAGCTCTTTTGTACTTATACCGGGTTCGATTACCTCTTTCATTTTCTGATGCACGAGAGCTACAATATGCCCTGCGTGGCGCATTCTTTTTATTTCATCACGAGATTTTTTGTGTATCATTTTTATACCTTTATATAATATCTGTTAATCTTTCCCAAACTTCGTCAATCGTACCGTTTGCATCAATAGTTTTCAAAACACCCGCATCAGTGTAATATTTGACAAGCGGAGCGGTTTCACGATTATAAGTTTCAAACCTTGAGCCTGCAACTTCTTTCGTATCATCTTTTCTCTGCGTCAGTTCACCACCGCAAATATCACATACACCTTCACATTTTGGAGCTTTGAATGCCAAATTGTAAATCTCACCGCATTTTGAGCAGGAACGACGATTCACAATACGTTCCAAAAGCAAGTCGGTGTCAATATCAAAATATATTGCCATAAAATCGGCTTCAATATTTTTATCAAGTTCCGCATTTATTTTGGTAAGCTGTTCAGCCTGTTCAAGACTTCTGGGAAAACCGTCAAGAATATAACCGTCTTTGCAATCGTCATTTGACAATCTGTTTTTAATAATCCTTGAAACCAACTCAACGGGAACAAGTCTGCCTTTATCAATAAAAGTTTTTGCTTCAATTCCCGCAGGAGTTTGATTTTTAATTTCCGCTCTCAACAAAGAACCTGTATCAATATGCGGAAAATTCAAATATTCGGCAAGTTTTGTTGTCTGAGTACCTTTACCGCAAGCAGGCGGTCCTAAAAAAATAAATTCTTTTTTCATCTTTACTCCTCGTGACTTAATTCTACACCAACAAAATACAAAAGGCAAATTTATTAAAGATAAGGTCAATTAAAATTCCTAAAAAAAAGAGCCAAAAAGGCTCTGTTGGAATTAAGAATAGCTGGAAGTATGAAAAAGATTTATAACTATATTGAATAACTTTATAAAAGTTACACAATTAGCCACACAGCTATACTTAATTTAATAACCTATTGCCCAGTTATGCAGTCTTGCTATTTATCGGCATAACAACGTCAAACTACTCTACGAAACATAAAGTATATTTGAGTATATCAAATATTTATATGCGGTTGATAATTAAAATTTGCTATTTTGTGATAAAATAAATTTATGCAAGACAAGATTTTATACATAATAGCAGGGGCAAATGGCAGCGGAAAAAGTACTTTGGCAAGTGAACTTTTGCCTTCTGAAAATTTAGAATTTCTTAATGCAGATGAAGTCGCAAAAGAAATTTGTCCTGAGCATATTGAAAGTGTAAAAATTCAAGCAGGCAAAATTGTACTTAAAAAATTAGATAAATTACTAAATAGTGAAAAATCTTTTGCAATAGAAACAACACTATCAGGCAAAAATCATATTAAAACAATTCAAAAAGCAAAGGATTTAGGATATCAGGTTGTTTTGATATATTCTTATCTTGATAATCCTGTTTTATGTGAAAACAGAATAAAAATTAGGGTATTAAATGGCGGACACGATATTCCGCATGATGATATCGTCCGCAGATTTTACCGCAGTAAAGAAAATTTTTGGAGTCTATACAAAGACTTGGTTGATGAATGGAATTTGTTTTACAACGGAACTTCTGAATATATCTTGGTTGCACAATTTGCTAATAATGAGATTGAAGTTTTTAGTGAAAACTTGTATAGTGAATTTATAAAGGATTTTGAATAATGACAAAATTATCTGAAAAATTGTTAAAACTTGGAAATAGGGCAATAAAAAAAGCTCAAGAAAATAACCGTAAAAACGGTATTCCTAATGTTTATTGCATAAATGGAAAGATAATTTTTGAACTCCCTAACGGGGAATTAACAACAAAATATAGTTTTTCTTAAAATAATCAAACTATCACATTAATAACCTATTGCCCAGTTAAATGATGCAGTCTTGGTGCTATTATTTATTACGGGAGCAGAAGATGCGACAGCTTGAACTTCAATAACTTTTTCCGCTTTTGTCAAAACATTATACTGAAGCATTTTGTCATCAACGTTGTTAAAAGATTTAAGTCTGTCAAGATGATTTTGCAATTCGGCATTTTCATCATTAAGAGCAGTAATCTGACGACTGAGTTTATTTAAAGCTAATTCGTCCGACATAGCAAAATAATAACTTACAAAAGCCACAATAACCGCAATTCCCAAAAGTCCGCAAAGAGTTTTGTTGACTTTTCTTATCGCCATGGTCTTCAAGGAAATTTCTTTTTGGAAATATCCTTCTATAACCTGAGTTTCAATGGGATTGTCGGCATATTGCCTTGTAACCCGTTCTTTATATTCACTTTTCGTAACCCTTACAGGACTCAAAATCTTACCCCAATTATTGTTTTATACATTTAGCAATTCTGAGTTTTGCACTTCGCGAAGGCGGATTGACTTTAATCTCCTCATCACTTGCCGTTATCGGTTTTTTATTCACGAGTTCCAATATCGGAGGCGGGCAGTGGCAAATCATTTGGGATTTATCGCAATGACACCGCTGTGAGTGATATTTCAATGTTTGTTTCACTAATCTGTCTTCCAACGAGTGAAAACTTATTACACTTAGTATAGCACCAAAATCCAATAAATCCAACACATCATTCAGAGTATTTTTTACATTTGTTAACTCTTTATTTACTTCAATGCGAATTGCTTGGAATACGCGGGTTGCGGGGTGAATTGAAGATTTTATGTGCGGAGTACAATTTACGATTAAATCAGCTAATTGTATTGTTGTATCAATACTTTTGAGCTTTCTTTCTTCAACAATTTTTTTTGCAATTCTTTTTGAAAACCTTTCTTCTCCGTATTCGGAAAAAATTCTTACCAAATCAGCTTCAGAATAAGTATTTACAAGGTCTTTGGCGGTAAAATCCGCTTCCATGTTAAACCTCATATCAAGCGGAGCATCTTTAGAAAACGAAAACCCGCGTTCGGCTTTGTTAAACTGATGATAAGATGCACCAAGGTCAAAAAGCACGCCACCCGTGATTTTTTCAACACCGAGATTTTGTAAAACTTTTTTAATATTTGTATAAGAATCTTTTACTATTGTTAAGTTTTTGTAATCTTTAAGACGTTCTGATGCAAAATTTATCGCATCTTGATCGACATCAAAAGCAATGAGTTTGCCTTCCGGTTGAATACGTTTCAAAATAAGTTCAGAATGTCCGCCTCCTCCGAGAGTACAGTCGACATAAATTTTCCCTGACTGACAGTTAAGCGCGTCAACCGCCTCATTTTTCATAACAGTATAATGTTTAAATTCTTCCATAAGAAAATTTTAACATAAAAGCAGGAGTATATCTTTACAACTTCCGCGAAAAATTATAATCAGACTTGAAAATAAATTTTGGACGTGATATCTTTTATATGCCAAAATATTAAGGAAGGAAAGAATTATGACAGACGTCAGAGTTAGAATTGCCCCGTCACCGAGCGGAAATTTACACGTAGGAACAGCCCGTACGGCTTTGTTCAATTATCTTTTTGCAAAGAAAAATAACGGAAAATTTGTTTTAAGAATAGAAGATACCGATGCCGAACGCACAAGCAAAGAATATATCGATAATATCTTTGACAGCCTCAAGGCACTCGGTCTGAACTGGGACGAAGGTCCCGATGTAGGAGGTCCTTACGGCCCCTATACTCAATCTCAAAGATTTGATATTTATCCTAAATATGTTCAAGAACTTTTGGACAAAGGTTTTGCATACGAATGTTTCTGTACTCCCGAAGAACTTGAACAGGAAAAAGAAGAAGCAAGATTAAATAAAAAACCTTACGTTTATACAAGAAAATGCGAAAATCTGACAGAAGAAGAAAAAGCAAAACTTAGAGCTGAAGGCAGAAAACCCGCAATAAGATTTAATATTGCAAAAGCTCAAAGAGCTTTTCACGATTCGTCGGTTTTGCATTTTGACGATCTCGTAAAAGGAGATTTGCACGTTGACACAGACCTTTTAGGCGATTTTGTAATTATGAAATCCAACGGTGCGCCCACTTACAACTTTGCGGTTGTTATTGACGATATGTTAATGAAAATTTCTCACGTAATCCGCGGAGAAGACCATATTTCAAATACATTCAAACAAATATTGATATTTGAAGCGTTAGGTGCGGAAGTTCCGCGTTTCGGACATTTGGGTATGATTTTAGCCCCTGACAGAAGTAAACTTTCAAAACGTCACGGTGCAACAGCCGTTTCTGAATTTGTTGAAAAAGGCTATTTGACGGATGCTTTGATTAACTTTGTAGCACTTTTGGGCTGGTCGCCTTCTGACGGACAGGAAATCAAAACCGTTGACGAAATAGCACAGGATTTTAGAATCAACGAAATTTCATCGTCAAACTCAATTTTTGAATACGACAAATTGAACTGGATGAACAGTCATTACATCAAGATGTTACCGATTGAAGAATTGAAAGAAAGATTGAAGCCTTATTTAACTCAATATGATTTGAATTCTTTGAGTGATGCTCAATACACTCGTATGGTGGAAGTAACGAGAGAACCTTTGACATTGCTTTCGGATATCACTGATGCGGTTGCTTATTTCTTCGGTGAAGGTGTTGAGTTGGACGAAAAAGCAAAAGAAACACTTGAAACCGAAACTTCTCAAGATGTATTGAAAACATTCGTTGAGCAATCCGCAGATTGGGAATGGACGGAAGAAAATCTTCACGAGAAATTGGAAGCGTTCAGAGGATTTTATAAAGAAAAAGGCATTAAGCCGAAAGTCACTATGTGGGCAATAAGAGCCGCAGTAACAGGAAGACTTTGCGGAGCAGATATGACCGCAATCCTTGCGATATTGGGACGCGATAAATCATTGAACCGCATAAAAGCCGTAATGAAACAGACGGTTTAACGAGAAATCATATAACCAATTAAATTCCCCATCGCAATGGATGATGGGGAATTTGTAATGTCATACCGAATGTCGGATTAAGGAGAGCTTTGCCCTCGCCTCAACGGGGAGCGACTTAGGCGCGTAGTGCGAGTCCTCCTCGCGGAAATATTTCTGTCACACTGAACATTTAACTTTGCGTCACCCTGAACGTCGGATTGACCTCCGTCATGCTGAACTTGACAAAGCGAACCGCTTTTCGTCATGCTGAATATTTAACTTCGCGTCACCCTGAACTCGTTTCAGGGTCTGTTAATGTTGATTTTTTAAATCAAACTGATAGATTCCGAATCGAGTTCGGAATGACATAAAACTTTACCCTCGCCCCAACGGGGAGAGGGTTAGGGTGAGGGGTTCAGAGACATAGAAGATTAGAAGAACAGAGGAATAGCCATGTAAAAGACTATACCTCCATACCTCCATACCTCTATACCTCTTTTTGGGCTTTAGCCCCAAAAGACTATTTACCTACGCACAGAACCCCGCCGTAGCTGCTATCCTTGCCGTTGAAGCTCGTAATACCATTATAGTCGACAATCCTCGCGTTATTCTGAGAGCCGTAGGGGTGCTCCGCGGACAACCAGAACCAGCCGGATGTAGGTTTGCCTTCCCAGGTTTCGTTTTTAATGAGGGATACGAGTTCACTCTCAGTGGGAAGTTTCATGTCCATGTTATCGCATGCTTTCTTTGCACCTGCCCAGTAATCTTGTGTATAACCACTTGGTGTAGGTGAACAATAACTGTAATCATCTCCCGTTGTATCGGAACAGTTTACATATCCTGCTGACGGATATTGATAAACACATTTGTCACCGCTTGTTTTTTTACCTGCACAGCCCTTTCCAAACTTTGCTCCGTTGAATGAGCGGATGTCATTCTTTTTACTTTCTGCTTGACTGTTCGGACCGCCTCTGCCGTTTACATCTGTTACATAAGCCAAAGCATCAGTTACGCTCGTTGTGTACGCAAACTCTTTAGATTTTCCTCCGCCTACGGGTAGTGATATTCTTGATGCGGTTACTTTTGAACCTATATCATAACCTTCTTTTGTCGGGTCATAATTCAAAATAATTGCTCCGCCGTCTGCAAGCACCAAACCTACGTTATTTGTATCTGTTTTAAGTTGCAAATCTTTTCCTGTCTTAGCTTTTGATACGTCATATTCTTCGCCGTTTGTATCAATTACTTTTGCAGTTGGCCAGCATTCTGCGATATGTGCTGAATCACAACGTTTTGCAATCTTTAGGTGATTTTGCAACTCATCTACAAATGCCTCTGTTGTTGCATAACTTGAATTCAAATATCCGAGTGCGCGCATTTTTTCTACTGCCTGCGTAATCTTGTATGCGATATTTGCATCACGTTCTGAATTTGCACGTTCATTGACATTTTGAATTAAAATCGGCATGCTTACTGCCGCGACAACTCCGATAATGCCCAATGTAATTAGTACTTCCGCCAAAGTAAAACCTTTTTTGTTAAATTTTTTCATTCTTTGTTCCTCTTAATATTATATTTTTAATATATTTATATTATAAACGTTTTAAAAATTAATACAATCGTTTTCGTTTTGTTTTGCAATTAAAATTTACAAATATTAAAATTACGTTATGTGTGAAAATGATTATATAAATGAAATCAGAAACGAAATTCGTTCTTATATGGTGTTGCGTGGTCAGACATACAAGACTGTTGCGGAAAAATTGACAAAACGTTTCGGTGAACCTGTTTCTGCGCAGAGTCTCAACAACAAACTTGCGCGCGGGTCGTTAAGGTACATTGATGCCAAAAACATTGCCGAAGTTTTGGATTACAAAATTAAATGGGAATGATTTTTGTGTTTGTAATATAATGTAGTTATGAACACTGAGAATATTATCGACAGAATAAGAGAAATATTGGACGACGAAGCCCCCGAACAGCTCAAAGACGAGATGAACGGCTATCACGTTGCCGATCTTGCGGATATTTTTCAGGATTTAAAACCCGAAGAACGTTTGCAATGTTTTAAACTCTTGGATTTGGATAAAGCTGCCGATTTGATGGAATATCTTCCTCCGCAAATGCAGGTGGAACTTCTCGGAGATATTGACGAAAATATGGCATCTCAAATTCTGACCCAACTGCCTCATGACGCAGCGGCGGATGTTCTCGGTGATATGGAAGAAGATGAGAGCGAAACTTATCTTGACAAACTTCCGCACAAGTTTTCCGAAGAAGTAAGAGAACTTTTGACATATAACGAAAATACCGCGGGCGGTATTATGAACCCCGTTGTCTTGACCGTTAATTCGGATATGAGCGTACAAGATGTGTTGAACCATATTCGTATAAAGGCCGAACAGGACAATATGGAGCTTTATTATGTTTATGTGGTAGACAAACAAAATCATCTCTTGGGTGTTGTATCGCTAAGAAAACTTTTGACCTCGCCAATAAGCCAAAAAGTCGAAGATATCATGATTTCCGATATTGTTAAACTTCATGTTGACGATTATAGCGATTATATAATTGACGAGTTTATGAAATACCAGTATAACGCACTTCCTGTCGTTGATTTGTACAATAGATTAAAGGGAATGATTACCTGGGACGACGTTCACGATTTGTTTGAAGAAGAAACCACCGAAGAAATCTACCAGTCATCAGGTATTTCGACAGAAGTCGTTGACGAGGACGAAATTCTTTCGGGTAATATTTTAAATGCGATAAGAGCGCGTACTCCGTGGCTTTTTATTACGTTAATCGGTGAATTTATAGCTGTAAATGTCGGACATCATTTTGACCATACTTTGCAGGCATTGCCCGTAATCGCTATATTTATGCCGTTGTTGGCAGGATTGGGCGGAAATATCGGAACGCAAAGCATAACATTGATGGTTCGCGGGCTTTCGACAGGACAGGTTACGTTGAATTCGGCTATTCATCATATATTTAGAGAAGCGGGAATAGGGCTTTTTATCGGAAGTATATTCGGAATTTTGGTTACGTTCGTAACGTGGGGCTGGCAGCATAATATGGAATTGGGTGCGATAGTCGGAATTGCAATGGCGATAAATATGACTATGGCAACTGTTATCGGTACGTTTACACCGTTCGCCCTAAAAGCCATGAAGGTTGATCCCGCAGTAGCTTCAGGCCCCGTAATCGCTACAACCATTGATGTATTGGGATTGGCGATTTATTTCACGCTGGTTTCAACTTATTTAATAAAGGTTATATAAGGAAAATATTTTATGACAAACAGATTAGACCGCAGAGCAAGAACAACTTCATTTGTAAGACGTGTATCGCAAAGACGGGAAGAAAAAAGTTCTTTTGCAAAAGTTCTTATCGGAATGTTGATTGTGTTTATCGGAGTTGTTGCGGCAATATTTATTCTTGCTGATGACGACAGTTTTTTTGTTAAAAACTTTGGTGAAGATGCGGTTATAACAAAAGTTTTCAGAAAACTTGCTTCGAGTGCGGCTAATAAGGAACATGCGGATTTTGTTTTGCCGTTTGGTTTGCGCAGACAAAATATTCTTTTCTTGGGCGTTGATGCGAGCGAAAACCCGAAAGACCCTTGGACGGGAACTCGTACCGATACAATAATTCTTATTAATATTGATCCGCGTACAAAATCCGTCAATGCGCTTTCTATTCCTCGAGACAGTAAGGTTTACCTTCCGCGGGATAACGGTGTTAATAAAATTAATTCAGCTCACGCAATCGGCGGGGTCGAAATGACAAAACGTACTGTTGAAGATACTTTGGGAGTTCACGTTGACAGATATATAATGGTTCATGACAATGCGGTAAAAGAAATTGTTGACGCTATGGGCGGAATTGATATTTATGTTGAAAAACCTATGCATTACAATGATTATGCGGGCAAGTTGCATATTAACTTTACTAAAGGCGATCACCATTTGAACGGACAGGAAACCGTTGAATATTTGCGTTTTCGCCATGATGCACTCGGCGATATCGGCAGAACTCAACGTCAGCAGTGGCTTTTGAGAAGTTTGGTGAATAAGTTGAAACAGCCTTCGACTATTACAAAAATTCCCGATATTATTTCCGTTGCAAAAAAATATGTAAAGACGGATATGTCGTTTTATGAAATGTCGCAGTATGCCGCGCTTGCAAAGCAAATTGACCTTAATAAAACAGAGATTGCAATGCTTCCCGGTGCGCCAAATCAGAGAGGATATGTAAGCTATTGGATTTTAGACCCCGAAAAAACTCAAGAGGTCGTAAATCGCTTGATATACAGAGATAAAGAACATTTTGACGAAAATTTGCAGGTTTCGGCAAGTGTATTGGCATCAGATGGCGCAAAAGGTCAGGAAATCGCTTCGCATTTGAAAGAGGCGGGTGTAAACGTCAAATGTACGGGGCATATCAGTCGTTCTCATTCTCAGTTCATATCTCATTCAAAGAAGGTTACAAACGAGTATTATAATTGGCTTTCCAAGAAAGATGAGGTATTGGGCGGTTTGCAATTTGTATATGATCCCGTTAATTATTATTGCGGGGAATCTGATTTTACGATAATATTGTCAAATTAGCGTTCGTAGCTCAGTTGAATAGAGCGTTGCCCTCCGAAGGCAAAGGCCGCGGGTTTGAATCCCGCCGAGCGCAGATTTGAAAATTGTATTGTCATTACGAGGAACGAAGTGACGTAGTAATCTCATTATCTATTATTAATACATAAAAAGAGGCATAGAGCCTCTTTTTATTTGGCCCCGGCGCGATTCGAACGCGCGATCTTCGGTTTAGGAAACCGCTGCTCTATCCTGCTGAGCTACGAAGCCATACAGAAATTTTAACACAAAAAAAATTTCTTACAAAAAATTTTGTCATTCTGAACTTGACAAAGCGAACATTTGAGCTTGCGAGAATTGTGAGCCTGTCTGCCTTGTGCTGTTTCAGAATCTTAAAATTTTTTGTTGAATTTTTCATAATTTATTGGCAAGATTGACGACTTCAAGTATTTTGCAGGCTAATGTAATATCGTTTTCTGACGCGGTGCGGGCAAATTTTATGAGTTTGTTTTGACTTGGTGAGAGTTTTGCGGGTTCGGATACGGGCAGATGACAGTACAGTTTGCCGATATCTATGTTGAGAACTTTTATGAGCTTGAGAAACGTCGGTACACTCGGATAATGAACCCCACGCTCGATTTTGCCCATTTGACGTTCGTCAATGTCAATTATTTCGGCAAGCTCAAATTGTGTAATTCCTGCAAGATTTCTGTACTCTTTTATTAATTTTCCAACTGTTAGTGCGTCTATCTGTTCCATATCCTGTCCTTTATTCTCTCATTTTTCTTTCGGTTTGTAAGTGCGCATTTGTGCGTTATCTTTATATTGACAATGACGCGTATACGCGTTATAATATAAAATGTAAACCGTTAAATTTTTCGAGAAAGGAGCAAGTATGAAAAAAGGTTTTACTTTAGCAGAGGTCCTAATTACATTAGGCATCATTGGTGTTGTCGCAGCAATAAGCATGCCGATACTTATTCAGAATGTAAACGAACGGGCAAACTCTGAACGTGATGCAAATATTGCATACAAGATTACGCAGGCAGTAGAAAAAATGCGTGCACTCGGTTATTTAAATTCAAGTTATGCAACAACAGAGGCATTTGTGGATGAGTTGCAAAACCATTTAAAGATAGCAAAAAGATGTGATTACAATCACATAGCAGAATGCTGGCCTACATCTACCGTTATTGATACAACAGGAAAAGAATATGACGTATCAAAAGCAAAAACAGGAAAAGATTTGCAACTAAAAACAGATACAAATAATGTTGGTTTAGTATTAGCAGACGGCGGAGCAATTATTTTAAACTATGACCCGTCAAAAGAAGGCTATGATTTAGGTTCAAAAGTTACCGCAACAAGAATATCGTTACCTGTCGGCGGTGGTAAATCTAAAGAATTTGCATATACAACAAGTGTAACCGACGCACTTGCATACGTAACGGACGTAAACGGACGCGGAGGTCCGAACTCACAAGAAACAGACAAAAAGAATGACATCAGAAGTTTCAACGGTGCAAAATTCGGAACAGGTTGTGCAGGTAAAATGTCAAGTGGTGACAAATGTGTATATCAAGTAGCATCAGCGGGATATGTTAATTGTTCCGATACAACGGGAGCAGACTACAGTTATTGTTCACCCACACCAAGCGGATACACAACCGACTACTGGGCAGGTGCAAAGAAAGCATGCGACGCTATGGACATGAAACTACCTACCAAGAGTGAACTTGCCAGCCTCATGAAGAACGAAACCTGGGACGGCAAACCTACCTCCGGCTGGTTCTGGTCGTCCACGGAGGACCCCGGCGGCCCTCAGGACCTCGCGAGGGTCGTGTCCTCCAATGGCGGTACGTACACCAACGGCGACAAGGGTTACAGTAATATCGGGGTTGTGTGTGTAGGTAAGTAGTCTTTTGGGGCTAAAGCCACAAAAGGATGTATGGATGAATAGAGGTATGGAGGAATAGCCTTTTACATAAATAGCTATTCCTCTATTCTTCTAATCTTCTATCCCCCTGTACCCCTCACCCAATTTGCTAAACTCACATTGGTTCGTTAAGCAAATTTTCCCTCTCCCTCAAGGAGCGAGGGGTGTATTCTCGTTTTGAGACCCTGAAACGAGTTCAGCATGACGGAAGTTGGTGTTATTGCCGCAATCTCATTAAGTACTTACCAAATTTATCTTACTTATCATACATACCTTCATTTTTTCATGCTACAATAATCACACAGGAGAATATTATGATAAAAGATTATTTTATAAACAGTATTGAAAAAGCCCTTGAAAATGCGATAAAAGACGGTAAGCTCGGACAAATGACTGAATACACACGCGGAACTCTTGTTCCCGAACGCCCGAAAAATGCGGATTTCGGTGATTATGCCGTAAACGTTTCTTCATTGGCTCGATATGCACGTATTGCGCCTGTACAAATCGCAAATGCCTTGCTTGAATATTTGGACAAGGCTCAATACACAGTCGTAGGCGGGTTTATAAATTTTAAAGCCGATAAAAAACTTTTGGCGGAACTGATTGAAGAAGTTTTCAACAAAAACAAAGATTTCGGAAAACCCGAAAACGTCAAAACCGAAAAAATAATCCTTGAATATATCTCCGCAAACCCAACAGGGCCGTTTCACATAGGTCACGGACGCTGGGCTGCAATGGGTTCGGTTCTCGCTAACCTTCTAAAATTCTACGGTCACGAAGTTTATCAGGAATTTTACATTAATGATGCCGGCTCTCAAATCCAAAAATTGGGCAAATCTCTCGCTATCAGAATCCGTCAGGAATTAGGCGAAAATGTTGATTTTCCCACTGACGAAACAGAAAGAAAAAATTTCTATCCCGGAGATTATCTTATCCCCGTTGCAAAAGATTTTATATCTTCACACAAAGAACTTCTTGCTGAAGTTCAAAATGACGTTAGCAAAATTGACCTGTCTGTTTTGTGTGATTTTGCAAAAGAGTATGAAGAAAAGGTTCAGCGCGAGCTTTTGGACAGATTACGCGTAAAATTTGACAATTTCTATTCCGAATTAACTCTACACCAATCGGGCAAAGTATCCGAATGTGTCGAAAAACTTAAAAAATCGGGAAAAATATACGAAAAAGATGGCGCACAGTGGTTCAAATCCTCCGATTACGGTGATGATCAAGACCGTGTTATTAAAAAAGCCGACGGCTCAAACACTTATCTGACGGCGGATATAGCTTATCACGCAGACAAACTTAACCGCGGATTTGACAGAATGATTGATATTTGGGGGGCAGACCACCACGGGTATGTTGCAAGGGTAAAAGCGTCACTTGAGGCATTGGGTTATGATCCGAATAAATTGGAAATTTTGCTCGGGCAATTAGTAAACCTTGTCATAAACGGAAACGAAGTCAGAATGGGCAAGCGCAAAAATATGGTTACGCTTGAAGATTTGGTTGACGAGGTTGGAGTTGATGCAACACGTTTTTGGATGTCTATGAGAAATATTGACACAACTCTTGACTTTGATATAGAACTTGCAAAAACAAATACTGACGAAAACCCCGTATTTTATGTTCAATATGCACATGCAAGGGCTTGTTCGATTTTGCGTCACGTTGTTTCCGAACGTACAAATATTGAAACGGGCGAAAAATCTCCCGCTCCGATGAGTGAAGACGAGTTGAACTCGTTTATAAGCGGATTTAAAGCATCTGATGTGATTTTGACTGTAGAAACCGCAAGAAAATTAATTTTGAAACTTGAAGAATATAAATCGGTAATAAAAAATTCCGCAGAAACTCGACAGATTTATACGATTTGTCGGTATGTTCAAGAATTGGCAAGTGAGTTTCATTCATTCTACAACGCAAACCGCGTAATCTCTGATGATAAAGAGATGATGAAAGCAAGGGTTGCGATAGTTTGGGCGGTAAAAACGGTTATTAAAAACGCGCTTGAAAATATCTTAGGTGTAACCGCTCCCGAAAAAATGTAAACTGTCATTCTGAGGCTGAAAAGTTATTGGCTTCTTCGCGTTGCTCAGAATGACATAACAGCCGAAGAATCTCATAATAATTTATTGTTTTGTGGATTTTTCAGACGGTTGTTCGTCAGTTTTTTGAAAAATATTATCGGCATCTTTTGGCTTATCGCCTGATTTTTCAACGGTTTTATCGGGTTCGTTTACCGATTTTTCGGGTTCTTTATACGGTTGAATACCCAAATCTTTGGATTCCGAAGCTAAATTGCCCAATTTATTTGCAATATTTACAAAAAATCCGCATACAACGGCGAATGAACCCAATAATGCGCCTCCAATTCCGCCTAAAACTTTTTTCATTACTTTGGAATTTCGGGTAAACAAAAGAGAAATTCCTGCGCCTAAAAACGCACCCGCTCCGCCTGCTATCTGAACTTTGCGGATAAATCCTCTTTCTGTAATGTTTTTAAACGTTGAATCATTTAAGCCGTCAATAAATTTTTCAAATCTGTCTGCATTTTCTTCGGGAACGGTGTATTTTTTATATTTTTGCGTTTGCTCGTCACGAACTTCGTACAACGCATAACCTTTTGGTGCATTATTCAACCTGTGATAAATTTCAGTATTATTGTCAATCATGATTTTCTCCTGCCATTTTAAAATCCCTAAATAAAAATTTTTGCTATTTTTTGCACAATTCGGTACAACCGAGTAAATTCATAATTTTGTCGTAATCATCTTCCAAAACCAATTTTGAACGTAAAATTTTAGCGTTTTCAAATCCCGAAAGATAATAGGGATAAAATTTTCTCATAAATTTTATAGCAACACCTTCCCCGCGGAGCTTTATTTCTTCGTCAATATGAAATTTCAGCATTTCAATTCTGTCGGAAAGCGGTGGAACGGGTAATATTTCACCTGTTTTAATGTAGTGTGAAATTCTTCCGATAAGTGCGGGGTCGCCAAGCGAGCCTC
This sequence comes from uncultured bacterium, assembly GCA_902795965.1. Lineage (GTDB taxonomy): Bacteria > Cyanobacteriota > Vampirovibrionia > Gastranaerophilales > Gastranaerophilaceae > Stercorousia. Next base: position 4,959 of record CADBNI010000040.1, on the reverse strand, counting down.
TGCCGACGGCAACTCCGTCAGCTCCCGATTGTTCAAGGCATTGGACGGCTTTTTCAACTGATGTTACGTCCCCGTTTGCAAAAACGGGTATATCAACATTTTTCTTCAGCTCATTGATTTTTTTCCAATCGGCATTACCCGAATACATTTGAGAGCGTGTCCGCCCGTGTATTGTAATAAATTCCGCACCTGCCTCCTGCATAGCCTGTCCGTATTCCACAAAATTCATCTCATCAGCGGTATAACCGAGTCTGAATTTTACGCTTACGGGTTTATCGGTACCGTCTTTTACCGCTTTAACCAAATCTTTGGCAAGTTCGGGATTACGCATTAGTGCAGCACCGTCCTGTCCGCCTACAACTTTTTTAACCGGACAGCCCATATTTATGTCAATCATATCAGCATAATCGTTCAAAAATTCCGCAGCCTGACGCATCATAAAAGGTTTGTGACCGCTGATTTGATAAGATATCGGAGAATGATTTTTATCGCGTTTCAAAATTTCCGTTCCCGAGCGTCCGTTCATTGTCTGTGCTAAGTATTCGGAACTTATCATTTCGGTTGTTAATAAACAGTCGTTTGAATATTTTCTTACAAGCGTTCGCAAAACATAATCGGTTATTCCCGCCATGGGAGCAAGCGAAACTCTGCTTTGAACAAGTTGTAAAACTCTATTTGACATACGGCGCAAGCTCACCTATACGGGTATTTGCATATTTCAAAAAGTCGTCATCTTCGGAATATGTAGCGATAAACGCTTTGTAATATGACATTGCATCTTTGTATTTTTCAAGCATATCATAGTCAACTCCGATAAGATAATTTACAATAGCCAAATCAGGGTTTTGTAAAATAGCTTTTTTGTAATCATTTATCGCATCATTATACTGTTTTTTTGTATCGTAAATCATTCCTCTGTAATATAAAGCATAAGCATTTTTTGAATCTTTTGAAATTATATCGTTGAATAACGGCAGACTTTCGTCATATTGTTCTTTGTCAAACATAGCAATCGCTTTTTCAAGATTTTGGGCATCAACATTTGCATTAATATTGTCTAATAACTCTTTTGCGTTTTTGTTTGTCTTGTTTAAAGCCAAAGATTTCTGAGCAAAAATCTGAGCATTTCCCACATCTTCTTTATCCGCATATAAAGCCGCAATGTAGTATGCAATCTCTGAATTTGTCGGAGCTAAATCAAAAGCCTTTTTGTAATATTCAATCGCTTTATCGGTATCTCCCAAATTCTGATAGGCAGATGCAACACCAAGCATTGTGTCCGAAGTTGCAGGCTGAATTTTTAAATATTCCGCAATAGCGTTTTGGTAATCCTTGTTATTATAATAATTTGCAGCCAATTCAAGTTTTTCATCATCAGCTTGAGCCTTGATTGATTTCATTGTACTTGCAACTTGCGAATTGTTTGGGAATTTTGCTTCGGCAGTGTTCAATGTCATAATTGCACCGTCAAAATTCTTATCCTGACTTTGCGCAATGGCAAGGTTTACGTAAACTTCCGCATTTGTCGTTCCTATAGCCAATATGTTTTTGTAAACCGATATTGCATCTGCCAACTTGTTTTTTCTGTGCAAATCAAGTGCGTAATTGTACAAAACTTCTGAAGCATTGTTCGGATTGTTTTTCTTTACATATTCAACAAACTGCTCCGGTGTCATTGAATCTCTCACCGCACTAATCATTTCGTTTTGAATAAGTTCGTTATCGGGATTTTTGGCAAGAAGTTTTTTGTAAATATCCGTTGCCTCTTTTGTATTTCCCAATTTTGCAAGCGACTGAGCTTTATAAATATTTGCATCAACATTATTCGGATCAATAATCAAAACCGAATCGTAAGCGGTAATTGCAGTTTTGTAATCACCTTTTTGCTGATAAAGAGTTCCTACGTTTATACGGGTGTTGAGATTTGACGGGTCTAAGTATTCCGCTTTTGAGTAATATCTTAGAGCTTCGTCAAAATTCCCCTCTTTTTGCATAATCGCCCCCAAATTTGAGGTAATATTTGCATCATTCGGCGAATCTTCGAGTTTGCGTTTGTAAATTCTTTCGAGTGAATATAAAATTTCTTTGTTATCCGTTGTTTTGGTCAGAATGTAATTGTATTGCCGAACGGCTTCATCTTCCTGACCCAATTTGTCTAAAATCTTTGCGTAAGAAAGTCTTAGAGTTATGTCATCAGGTGCAACGGAAACCGCTTTTTTATAGTATTCTGAAGCCTTTGCGTCATTACCCAAAAGTTTCATTATGTCGCCCGTTTGTTGAAAACTTTCCTTTATCAGCGAAGTATCCGAAAGCGACTGGTTAAATTCGTATCCAGCAGCGGCAAAATTTCCTTCCGCGCGAAGTTGTTTCGCCTTATTAAATCTGTTTTGTGCGGATGTGTCAAAATTTATTGAGCTTAGACACTGATTGAGGTTTGAAGTAACCTGAACGATTGCCTGTGAAGAATTTTTTACCTGATTTGCATTCGGGTAATATACAAGGTAGAACATAGCGGCACGATAATCGTCAGCGGCTTTTTCATAATTTTTTTCGGTGTTTGCGTAATACATTCCGCGCGCAAGATATGAATTTATAAGTCCTATTCGTGCGGAATTGTCAAGATAATTAATCCTCAATGCGCTTTTAAATTCCGTTACCGCTCCCGAATATTGAAAATTCGAAAGGTATTGCTGCCCCAAATCAAAATGTTCTTTAAACCCCGCAAAAGCAGGTAATCCCAAAACTGTTATACACACAAAACTAAGAAGTTTCTTCATAATTTCCCTCTGAAAACATTGTTACATGAACAAAAACATTTTACTACACAATGTAACAAAAAAAGAATCGCCCCGAAGGGCGATTCAAATTTTTCTTTCTAATCTAAACATCAGCAGCTGACACAAAATTCATTACATCATCAAACAACATCTGAAGCGGTAATGTCATGTCAAATTGCAAATACTCCCCGTTGTTCAAATCAACAAAAACTTCAACAGGATTTTCTTGTGCCGTAGCCATATAATACTCCTTTTTATTTCTTACAAAATATATATCGGATTTTTTCAAAAGAACTTTAGATAAAGAAAATACGTAAAATGTCCAAAACTATTGAGGGCATTGTTTTTTTGCCTATTTAAATTCGTTTTTACATTTTGTTACAAAAACTTTTTATTAATAAATGTGGCATTTTTTGGATTTTGTGCTATGATTGCATTTGTAAAAAACATAGGAGACAGGACAATAGCGAACGACAACAGAAACAATAACAGGAATAACAATAATAAAGCGATAATGAACGAACGTATTCGCGCTAAAGAAGTAAGATTAATAGACCAAGAAGGTCAAAATCACGGGGTTATTCCGACATCAAAGGCTTTGCAGATGGCATATGATGCGGATTTGGATTTGGTTTTGATTAACCCCAATCAGGAGCCTCCCGTAGCAAAGATTTTAAACTATGGAAAGTACAAGTATGAACTTGAAAAACGTGCAAAAGAAGCGAAAAAGAAACAACATACCGTTGATGTAAAAGAAATAAAAATCCGCTACAAGATTGATACGCACGATTATCAGGTAAGAATAAAAAGTCTTGAAAAATTTATTGCTCAAGGTAATAAAGTTAAAATTGTTGTCATGCTCCGCGGACGTGAAATGCAGCATTCAAACCTTGCGTTTGATTTGGCAAACAAATTCCTTAAAGACATGGAAAACATGCCTGTCGTAATTGAGAAAAAACCTCAACTGGAGGGCAGAAACGTAACATTGTACGTAGCTCCGCAAAACTAAAAATAAGTTCTTGACTGAAAATTTTTAGTATGTACAATAAAAGTTGTGACATAAAGTCACATGCCGCGATAGCTCAGTCGGTAGAGCAGGGGACTGAAAATCCCCGTGTCGGTGGTTCGATTCCGCCTCGCGGCACCACTAAAAAAATGCCAAATAACTTGGCATTTTTTATGTGAGCCTTGAGGCGGATGTGTTTCACACCCTCTCGCAAAACCTGACATTAAGTCAGCTTTTGCTCGGCAGAGTGCCTCGCGGCATATTTTATTTGAACATTAAAATTTTTATAAAGTGTCTGAAAAAGTTCTTAGTGTTGTTATTAACAACCGTCTGTATGACTCTCCAATTTAGTTGCACGAATGTATGTATTGAAAAAAATGTAATAAATAAAGGAGATCAGATTATGGTTATATTTTAACAGGACATTTGGTCGGAAGTCTTTTCTGTCTTTGCGAGGGCGAAAGCCAGAAGCAATCCAGCTTTTGCCAATTTATAAAGGTCGGAAATGGCTTGACTGAAAATGTCCGAAATGTCCGATTTCGGTAACAAAAATGTCCGCTTTTTGCACTTTTTGTCCTAATATTTGCACCCAAAAGTTATTGTTGGGCAAGTTTGCCCAACCTACAAGCTTTTTCTACTTATTATTTACTCTCACCGGTTGCTTACTTTCCAATAATATTTGTTGTTGGGTTAAAACCCAACCTACAGGGTATCACAATATACTTATGATTGTTTTAAAAATTCTTTAATTGCAGATTTGATGCCTGTAGGATCTTTTAAAAATTTTTGTGTTATATCCGCTACATGTTCCCAGTAGTCCTGCACTATATATAAATTATTGCGATAATCACCAAAACCTACTGTTGTATAATTGATAACATTTTCTCTATGTTCAAGATCTGTTTCATTAATTCTGCTGGCATATATTTCCACATCCAAGCCTGATTTTATGATTGTATCCTGTTTTGGAGTAACACTCACCCATACATCACGTTTTTTGCACAGCTCTTGAAAATATTCATTCTCATTGAATGCTTTTACAATTCTCTGATCCATGAGTTCTCCTGCCCTACCGAGCAATGGATGCAAATTTTTTTTGCATTCAAAACTTCTTAACGCTGTAAATGATGTATTGTTATCCACCTTATGTACTTGCATTTTTATAACCCTTTTGCG
>CADBNI010000039.1 GCA_902795965.1 uncultured bacterium | reverse complement strand
GTTCTCTTGGATTTGCTCCACGCTCACAGAGTTTCGCACTTGTGACTTCGTCACAGTATGCTCAATCTGTTCGCTATCCGGACTCACTTCGTTCCGTCCGTGCGGAAATCCGCTCCTCGCAATGACATGACAACTGTAATATTGTTATTGCCTTGATTTTTTATTTTGATTTTTCTATAATAGTTTCAAAAGGAAACTTATGGAACTTAAAGACTTGCCAAAATGTCCCGTTGAAACTACGTTGAAATTAATCGGGGAAAAATGGAAAATATTGATTATACGCGATTTGTTGAACGGAACAAAACGGTTTGGCGAACTGAAAAAAACTTGCAGCGGGATTTCTCAGAAAGTTTTGACTACAAATCTTCGCGCAATGGAAGATGACGGACTTGTTCAAAGAAAGGTGTTTAAAGAAGTTCCTCCACGCGTAGAATATACGCTCACTGATGTCGGGTATTCGCTTGCGTCCGTTCTTAACGCCATGGCAAGCTGGGGGACGGATTACAAAATCTTCTTGAAACTTTTAGAGAAGAAGTGAAACGTGAAAAGTGAGAGGTGAAAAGACCGTATCGGTTCGCTAAGCGAACATAAATATAATTTTTCGAGCGTAGCGAGCATAATGAACTTTTCACTTTTCACTTCTCACCTCTCACGATAATGATTTAGCCCGCTCGGCTGATTTACACTTATTTTTGAAATTGTAATTATAATAACAAAATTTATTTTTTAGAAGTTATTATAAGGAGAATTTATGAAGTTTTTACCCGCAGTTGAACAAGACTTTCGAGAACAGACAATATACAGAAGAAATGGAAAATCGGTGGACAAAATTATTCGCTATGATTTAAAAACGGGAAAACCCGTCAAAATAACTAATTATGATTATTTTAACGATAAAAAAATTCGTTCCGTTGACGAATTTGATAATATTTCGGGCAAAAAAATCCGCACAATAAACTATGTTTTGTACAAATCCGTTGATGAATTTGATATTGAAACAGGTTGTAAAATCAGAACAATTAATTTTAACGTAAAAGATTCAAGCAAAATTTCTTCAATACAGGAATACGACAAAACGGGAAAAATAATCTCAATTTCCGTATTCAAACGTGACGGAAAAACGGTAAGTATTACGAAAAATATTGACCCGATTACACAAAAAGTTACAAATTTACACAATTTAAAGTTTGTTGATACGGCAAAGTATACACGCTCTTATGAAAATGTTAAATTTGACCGAAACAAAGAAGATATAGGACATTTGATAGACAGTCTTTACAGAAATAATATGAAATTTGAAAATATTAAATAAAAAATTAAATAAATCTGATTTTTTAGTAAGAAATAGCTATTTGCATCATAAGTACACGATACTTTTTATAATCACCACTTAACGAAACAACAATAGAGCGTGCATTGTCTGAGCGATAAAGATGTGAGATTCTGAAACAAGTTCAGAATGACGTATAGCGAGTTTGCACGCTCATAGGTGAGTTTAGTGGTGATTAAACGGTTATGGCGCGGTTTCTCTTTCTTTCCTCCATTTCTTTCTCTTTGCCTCGCCCAAAACAAAGAGAAAGAAATGGAGTGAGGGGTGTGGGGGCGCAAAGCCCCCGCTATATAAGACGATATAAACACTAAGTATACATTAGAAAATAAGTTAGATTGCTTCGTAGGACAAGCCTTTGCCCTCCTCGCAATGACATATATAGTGGTAATTTAAATAAAAAAATTTATATAAAAAAATATTCTTGACAATTTTTTTGCGAAATAATAAAATAAACTTGTTGTTTAGGGGTAATTAATTATGGAACTAAGAAATAGCGGTATACTTTCTCTTTTGGAAAACAAAACTGCGGATTATGAAAACCGCATTGCTCTCGGTATTCGAGGAAAAGACGGCTGGGAAGAATTTACATACAAAGAATTGGGGTTATTATCAAGACGTATTGCGGCATATTTAATTGAAGACGTGGGTATCAAGAAAGGTGAAAGTCTTGCAATATTGTCGGAATCAAAGCCCGAATACGGAGCTTGCGTGTTTGCCTCCGTTCTGACGGGTACAATTACAGTTCCTTTGGATATCAAACTTTCTCTTTATGAGCTTAAATCAATTTTGTCGGATTGTCTGCCGAGTGTTATGCTTGTTTCCGAACATTATCTTGAAACGGCACTTGAACTTCAAAAAGCAATTCCCGAAATAAAATTTATTTATGTTATTGATGAGGGAAATTACGGTGATATTAAAAGTATTTATGATTTTCCCGAAAAATATGATGCAAAATGGCGTCAAAGAAGTTCAAAATCAACCGCATTTATAATTTATACGTCCGGAACAACGGGTGCGCCCAAAGGAGTTGAAATTTCTTTTAAAAACGTAAATGCGCAGCTTGAAGATTTGACTGATGCAATTAACGTAATTCTGCCTAAAGGCAAGGTTATCTGTATGCTCTCCATTTTGCCTATGAACCATTTGTTTGAAATGACGGTCGGATTTTCGACATTTTTGAATTTCGGACATTCGGTTTATTATACAACGAGCCTGAAACCAAAAGATATTACGAGTATTATGCAGGAAAAGAAAATCGAATTTATGATTGTTGTTCCCGCATTTTTGAAACTTTTAAAAGCGGGTTTGGAAAAGAAAATAGCGGAATCTTCGACATTAAACAGGTTTGTTTTTAATATGATGTATAAACTTGCAAAATTTATTCCGTCATATTCGATTAAAAAACTCATGTTTAAGAAAATTCATGACGGATTGGGCGGAAAATTTATCGGCTGTATTTCGGGCGGTGCGCCTTTGGATGTTGAAGTCGGTGAATTTTTTGAAAGACTCGGTTTCAAAGTTTATCAGGGTTACGGTTTGTCGGAAACAAGTCCAGTAGTTTCCGTAAATACAGACAAACGTTGGATTATGTCATCAGTCGGACGTCCGTTGAGACATTTTGAGGCAAAAACTGATGAAAAAACGGGTGAATTGCTCCTCAGAGGACCTTCGGTAATGAAAGGTTATCACAATCAGCCCGAAATGACTGCGGAAGTTATTGATTCGGAGGGTTGGTTACATACGGGTGATATTGCAAAGATTGATAAAGACGGACACCTGTTTATTACGGGTCGTATCAAAAATATGATTGTCTTGCAGGGCGGAAAGAAGGTTTTCCCCGAAGAAGTTGAGGCAATTATCGAAAAGAGCCACTATGTTGCGGAATCTTGTGTATTGGGAACTTCAAAAAGTTTTGGTGCGAAAGAAGGTACGGAAGAAGTTACGGCAGTGATTGTCCCGAAAGAAGAACTTTATAATTCGTATTCCGAAAGCGATATTGAAAGAATGATAAGACTTGATGTCAAATCTTTGTCGGAATGCCTTGCTTCATACAAACGTCCGACCAATATCATTATATCTAAGGAGTCTTTACCAAAAACAACCACAAGAAAGATTAAACGCAAAGAAGTAAGAGAATTAATCAACGCATAATGAATATTGAAAACGAAGTTTTTAAAAAATTTATCCCTAATTTTGACAAACTCCTAAGATACGGTTTCAAAAAAAAGAATAATAACTTTATTTTTGAAAAAATGTTTAAGGACGGAGAATTTCGGGCGACCGTAAAAATAAGTTCCGACGGTACGGTGACGGGTAATGTTTTTGATATTGAAAATGATGAAGAATATTTGCCTTTAAGGCTTGAAGGGCGTCAGGGAGCTTTTGTGGGTGATGTCAGAGGAGCTTATATAGAAATTTTGACCGATATTCGTGACAAATGTTTTTTGGAAAATAATTTTCTAACTCCGCAAGCAAATTCTTTAGCGCAAAAAATTTACTCAAAATACGGTGACAAGCCCGTTTTTATGTGGGAAAAGTATCCGACTTTCGGTGTTTTTAAAAATCCCGATTCTGATAAATGGTATTTTCTTGTTATGAACATAGAACGTAACAAATTGGGAGAAAAAACTAAAGGTTATGTTGAAGTCGCTAATTTAAAACTTGACCCGAAGGAAATCCTTGAACTTGTGGGAGAGAAGGGATTTTATCAGGCATATCACATGAATAAAAAATACTGGATTACCATAGCTTTGGACGGAACGTTGACTGACGAAAGAATACTTGAACTCATTGAAAAAAGTCACGCATTTACATTAAAGAAAAAAAGATAATCAAGCAATTTTTTGTAGTAAAAAGTTTTATATAATATATGGTTAGTGTTAATTATTTGACTGATTTTGCAAAATTTAGGAATACAAAACTTCCTTCCGATTTTTCAAAATTAAGATATGTAAAACCCTGTGATTGCGTATATATTTTTGATAATTCCCGCTGTTCAATCGGAGGCAATGTTCCCGATTATTACGTTGATATTAAAAAAGTTTTTCACGAAGCGGTAAAAATGCAAAAAACAATTTTTGGTGCAATAATTCCCGCACGTCCCGCTTATTATGAAACTTTCCAAATTTTGAAACCCTCTTATTTGATACTTCACCTTGAATCTTTTGCGAAAGGTCAAGGGACAAATGCGATTAAAAAGGTTGTTAAAGAGAGTTTGCAAAATCCTCAAACTCAAGGCAGAGTTACACTTCAAGCGGATATGATTGACGGAAAAACTTCGCCTGCCGGATTTTATTACAAACTGGGTTTCAGATTTGCTGATGATAATAACAACGCAATTCTTGCAAAATGGCTTGAAAACGGCGGAACAAAAGAAAATGCTCCAAAATTGTACGGATTTATGTATCTTCCGAAAGAAAATGTTGAACATTGTTTGAATTATTCTTCAAAAAAATGATTTTTATATATATTTTTTAGAATTTTAATAAAATCTTTTACACATTCTCTTTTGTCATTTGTATGAACACACAACTTGCATTCAAATTTTTCTTCGCATTCAAAAGGAATCCAAGCAAATTCGTTTGTATAATCCCGAAAAAATCCTGGAGTAAGGCAAATTCCTTTGTCTGCAAGAATATTTGTTAATGTGGTGTCGTGATTTTCCGAATTAAAATAATCTATGTCTGTTGTATTAATAATTCTTTGTTGTAAAGCCTTTAATTGTGGCGGAGAACCTCCGCCAACCATTAATGTTTTACCTTTCAAATCTTTGATTGATGCGGTTTTGAGTTGTGCAAGTCTGTCCTCTTTTTTTGTAATCAGGTAAATCCCCGTTGTGTAAAGGTTAATCAGTTTTGTTTCGGGAACATGTTTCATTTCATTGTCAAATGTAAACAATATATCCTGATTTCCGCGCAAAAATTCTTCGGGTTTGTAAAATCCGTTAAAAATCGGTGTGATTGCGATATGCGGATATTTTTTATTAAATTCTTTAATGGCCTGCGGTAAAAAATATATGCAGGAGCGTACAGGCAGACCGATTGTTATGTTGTCAGAATATTTTTTACTGAAATTTTGTGCTTGTTCTATTGCTTGTGTCAACTGACTTTTAATATTTTTTAGCGTCGTACAGAATTGTTTTCCTGCGGGAGTGAGTGTTGCACCTTTGCCCGATCGCTCAAAAAGCTCAAATTTCAGCTCTTTTTCAATCTCTTTTATTTGATATGTTAATGTGGATTGAGAAATAAATAAATTTTCCGATGCTCTGTTAAAGTTTTTTGTACGCGCGAGTTCTATTATATAATCTATTTGTTTGGTATTCATAATTTTATTATATATTAATCGAAAAATTAAATCAATAATTAAATATTTCAATTTGAAAAATTGTTTAACATGGTTTAAAATGAGTTTGTAAAAAAGGAGATAGAATATGCAATATGTAAAATTTGGCAACACAGGCATGGATGTTTCAAGGATTTGTCTTGGCTGTATGAGTTTTGGAAAGTCGGGTAAAGAAAACGGAGTTTTTCCCTGGGCAAAAGATTATGAAGATGCAAAACCCATTTTTAAAAAAGCCGTTGATTTGGGTATCAATTATTTTGATACGGCAAACGTTTATCAACTTGGAACAAGTGAAGAAATCACAGGTCGTTTAATTAAAGAATTCGGACTTGACAGAGATGAAATAGTTGTTGCAACAAAAGTACATTTTGCAATGAGAGAAGGCAGACCAAACGGTGCGGGTTCTTCGAGAAAAAATATTATGGCGGAAATTGACCATTCTTTAAAAAGGTTAGGACTTGATTATGTTGATGTTTATCAAATCCACAGGCTTGACCATGAAACTCCAATGGAAGAAATTATGGAGGCTTTGCATGATGTTGTAAAATCAGGTAAAGCTCGTTATATCGGTGCATCGGTTATGTGGGCTTGGGAATTTGAAAGGTTAAATCAAATTGCCGAACGTAACGGTTGGACAAAATTTGTTTCTATGCAAAATCAGTATAATTTGATTTATCGTGAAGAAGAACGGGAAATGATGCCTTTATGTCAGGACAGAAAAATAGCCGTTGTGCCTTGGAGTCCTTTGGCGGGCGGAAGATGCGCTCATCCTTGGGGTACAAAAACCGCAAGAAACAGTATTGATGAAGTTTCTCCAATGGTTTGGGGGGCAACGGATGCACAAGATAAAATTGTTGTAGATAACTTAGAAAAAATTTCAAAAGAATTAGGTTATTCAATGGCACAGGTTTCGCTTGCGTGGATATTGTCCAAACCTTACGTGACTTCGCCGATTGTAGGTTTTACAGATGTTAAACATGTTGAAGAAGCGGTATCGGCACTTGATATTAAATTGAGTGATGATATTATAAAATCATTGGAAGCACCTTATGTACCACATATAAAAACAGGATTATATTAGGAGGTCAATATGTCAAAAGTTTTGGTAGCTTATTTTTCAAAAACAGGTGAGCAGTATAGCGTCGGGAACATCACCGAAGGCAACACCGCAATCGTTGCAAAAATTATTGCACAAAAAACAGGCGGAGATTTATTTGAGATAAAAGCTGCAGATGATAATTATCCGAATAAATATACCCCTTTAGTCAAATTCGCAAAGGAAGAAAAACAAAAAAACGTAAGACCCGAAATAGTTGGTAAGGTAGCAAACTGGGCTGATTACGATACAATTTTTGTAGGATATCCTAATTGGTGGGCAGATATGCCGATGCCTGTTTATACTTTCTTGGAAAGTTATGATTTTTCCGGCAAAAAGATATATAATTTCTGTACTCATGAAGGTTCCGGCGGAGTACACAACAATGATTTTGCAATGTACGGGCATGTTGCTCAAAATGACAGAGAAAAAGCTGACAGGCAAGTTTCGGAATGGTTAAGAGATTTGGATTATTGATAAGACTAATTTTGTAACGAAACTTTTATTTTCGGTTGTTTTATTATAAAATTCTTGCAGGAGAAAAGTATGAGAGAAGAACTTCTTGCAATTATTGAAAAAAACAGCCGTATAGGACTTAAAGATCTTGCCGCAATGTTGGGGCAATCGGAAATTGATACCGCAAACGAAATCACCGAACTTGAAAAAGAAGGGATTATTTGCGGTTATCATACGTTGATTAATTGGGAAAAAACTTCATTGGAAAAAGTTAACGCTCTTATTGAAGTGAAAGTTACTCCGCAGCGCGGTCAAGGGTTTGATAAAGTTGCCGAAAGACTTTATAACTATCCCGAAGTTAAATCGGTCTATTTAATTTCGGGCGGGTACGATTTGCTCGTAACTTTGGAAGAAAAATCGCTGAAAGAAATTTCCAATTTCGTTTCCGACAAACTCTCTACGCTCGATAGAGTTTTGAGTACGGCAACACATTTTATTCTGAAAAAATACAAAGATCACGGAACGATTTTAAATCAGGCAGGTAATGAAGAAGAAAGAGAAATTATTACGCCATGAATTATTCGTTGTCAAAAACCGTTGAAAATATTAAGCCTTCGGGTATAAGAAAATTCTTTGATATTGTGAGTGAAATGAAAGATGCGATATCTCTCGGTGTTGGCGAACCTGATTTTGAAACTCCTTGGCATATCCGAGATGAGGGGATTTATGCGCTTGAAAAAGGCAAGACTTTTTATACTTCAAATGCGGGGCTAAAACCTTTGCGCGAAGAAATCCGAAATTATATAAAAAGAACTCAAAATGTCGATTACGACCCTGTGAGTGAAATTCTTGTTACCGTTGGCGGATCTGAGGCGATTGATATAGGTTTGCGCTCAATAATCAATGCGGGTGATGAGGTTATTATTCCTCAACCGTCTTATGTTTCTTATGAACCTTGTGCGGTTTTGGCAGGTGCAAAGCCTGTTATAATTGATTTAAAACCCGAAAATGATTTTCGCTTGACGGCTAATGAACTCGAAAACGCGATTACGAACAAGACAAAAGTTCTTATTTTACCTTATCCGAACAATCCTACGGGTGCGGTTATGGAACGTAAGGAGCTTGAAGAAATTGCGAAAGTCGTTAAAAAACATGATATTTTGGTTATGTCTGATGAAATATACGGGGAATTGACTTATAAAGGCAGGCATGTTTCTATAGCTTCTATTGAAGGAATGAAAGAACGTACAATTCTTATCAACGGATTTTCCAAGGCTTATGCAATGACGGGTTGGAGGCTCGGTTATGCTTGCGCTCCCGCTCCCGTTATAAAGCAGATGACAAAAATCCATCAGTTTGCGATAATGTGTGCGCCTACAACAAGCCAGTATGCCGCTGTTGAAGCATTGAAAAACGGTGATAAAGACGTTGAGGAAATGAGAAATTCTTATAATCAGAGGCGGAGATTTTTGTTGAAACGCTTTGAGGAAATGGGTTTAAGTTGTTTTGAACCCTTTGGTGCGTTTTATGTTTTTCCTTGTATAAAGGAGTTTGGTCTGACGAGTGAGGAATTTGCCACACGCTTTTTGCGGGAGGAAAAAGTTGCGGTCGTTCCCGGAACTGCTTTTGGGGTAAGCGGAGAAGGGTATTTGCGAATATCTTATGCGTATTCGCTTGAAAATTTGAAAGTCGCAATAGACAGGCTTGAAAAATTTGTAAATAAGTTACGGTACAATATGCCTTGACAATATAGATTTTTTGTATATTATAAAAATATTCCAATTAACTGGAGGAGTGCCAGAGCGGTTGATTGGAGCAGTCTTGAAAACTGTCGAACGTTCACGCGTTCCGTGGGTTCGAATCCCACCTCCTCC
>CADBNI010000038.1 GCA_902795965.1 uncultured bacterium | reverse complement strand
ATCGCGGGATGGAGCAGTCTGGTAGCTCGTCGGGCTCATAACCCGAAGGTCGTTGGTTCAAATCCAGCTCCCGCAACCATTTTAAAAAGGAGTTCCAATCGGAACTCCTTTTTTATTTAAATAATTCGCAAATATCGACATTTATGCTTTTGCGATATTGTAAAAATAATGATTTTTACGACGGAAAATTCTTTAATTGATTTAAAATTTTGTTAAGGCAAAAATAATTTATAAACTTCTAAATTAAGTGCTTTTGCTATTAACTCCATTCTTTTAAAACTTGGAGTCTTCTTACCTCTTTCGATTTCCGACAAATAATCAGTACTAATGCCTGTTAATTCACTCAACTTTTCTTGAGTTAAGCCTTGTTCGATTCTATAACACCTTAAATTATTTCTAAATATATCTATCGTGCTATTTGCCATAGTTAGATTTTAATGTTACAATGAGTTTAAATTAACAGGCATATAGCACGACAAGAGGATAACAATGGCAGGAAAATTTAAGAAAACAATACTATTAGATTTAGACGGTGTTTTGAACACGTATGATGGAAAATACGACAAAAACTATATACCACCTATAAAAGAGGGGGCTTATGAATTATTAAAAGAATTGTCAAATGGTTATAAGATTGTGATTTTTACAACAAGAAATTCATTGCTTGCATCAAAATGGATTATAGAAAACGGGATGAATATGTAGAGAATGTTACAAACGTAAAAGAGCCTGCATATTTAATAATAGATGACAGGTGCATTAATTTTAACGGTGACTACAGCGATTTAAAAAACAAAATTGAAAGTTTTGAAGTTTGGTATAAGTTTATGATATAATTTGAAAGGAATGACTAAGGTATCGGTTATAATTCCTGTATATAACGTGGAAAAATATTTGAGAGAGTGTCTTGAAAGTGTTGTGAGGCAAACACTTAGAGATATTGAAATAATTTGCGTTGACGACGGTTCTACAGACGGTTCGCCGGATATTTTGAGAGAATTCGCTCAAAATGACAAACGATTTGTTATTATTTCTCAATCAAATCAAGGGCAAGGAGTTGCGCGAAACAAGGGGATTGAAAACGCAAAGGGTGAATATATTGCATTTGTCGATCCTGATGATTGGATTGAAGTTGATGCATTTGAAAAACTTTATGATTTTTCCGTTAAAAATAGTGCCGAGATTACCCATTTCAACTACAAAGAATACTTAAACGGTAATTATAAATACAAAGATTTATCAAAAAAATTTTTGAAAAAATACAAGTATAATGTTTTAAAAAATTTGTATTATTCGTATAAAAATATGGGCAAAAATTTTTTGGTTGACCTTGATATCTCCTGTTGTACTTATTTTATTAAAAGAGAATTTTTGAATAAGAATAATGTAAGGTTTGCGCCATACAGGATTGCGGAAGATCATTTGTTTACGGTAAAAAATGTATTGCTTGCGCCAAAAATATTTTTTATAAATGAATATTTTTACAATTACAGAGTTCGTGAAGGTTCTTCTGTAGAAAATTTGTCTGATGAAAATTTTTGTGTGTTTGATATAATCAGCTTACTGTCTGAATTTGTTGACGGTTTGAACGACAGAGAGCGTTTGTTGAAAGAATTTGAAAATTATAAAATAGCATTGTTGGCAAAAAGATATACGCATGTCCCTAAGGAAAGCAGAAAAAAATATGAAAATTTTTGCCTAAATCTATTGGGAGAAAAGGGATATAAAAAGATGCTTTTGCGTTCAAACGGTGTAAACAATATGTTTGAATGGTTGTTTTCAATAAAAAATTGCAGAGAATTTGGGAAAAAAGTTAAATATGTCACTATATTCGGACATAAGAGGTCATTATGAGTTATAAAGTTTTGAGTTTTTTGTTGGCTTGGTTATTTCCAAAAGCGTCTGACAGACGTGAGTTTAGGAAATTTTGCAAAGGTATTGACGAAAGAAAAGACCGAAAAATAATTTATAAAAATCAAGAACGGGTTGTTAATATTTTAAAAAACGAGATAAAAAAACGAAAACTCAAAGTCGTGTTTTTAAATACCGAAAATGCAAAATGGCAGTATCAAAGTTTGTATAAACGTTTTGCTGAAAACCCAAAATTTGATGTTCAGGTTCTTGTTTCTGTTTTGAGAAAGTTTAAAGGAAAAAATTTTACTGACGAATGCAGGGAAAATTTGATACAAAACTATAATTTTTTTAAAAATCGCGGGATGAATGTTGACTTCTTATTTGATATTGAAAGTAAAAAATTTAAGGATTTAAGAAATTTTTCGCCTGATATAGTTTTTTATGAGCAACCTTGGGGGTTGCCTGATAAATATTCGCTTTTAAAGACTTCAAAATATTCGCTCGGGTTTTATTGTTCTTACGGTTCTTGTACATCAAACGGTGAAAATGAATATATTTCGTCTATGTACAGGGATATTTTTACGTATTTTGTCGATAATGAGTACACAAAAAATTTCTTGATACGAAAAGGATATTGCAAAACTCATCTTGCGGTGGCCGGTCAGATAAAAAATGATGCATATTTTTTACCGATTAGAGAAGATAATATTATTTGGAAAACAAATAAAAAAAGAATAATTTACGCTCCGCATCATTCTTTTGATAAAAACAGCACTTTGTCTTTTGGAACATTTAATTTGAATTACAAATTCTTTTACGAATATGCTAAGGCGCATCAGGAATACGAGTTTATTTTTAAACCGCATCCGAAGTTGAAAAGTGAGATTGTACGAACTTCTTTGATGACAAAAGACGAGGCAGACAGATATTTTCAAGCATGGGAAGAACTTGAAAATGCTCAAGTATGTGACAGGGGTGATTATTTTGATATGTTCAGAACTTCCGATTTGATGATTACGGACAGCAATTCTTTTCTGTATGAATATTTGCCTTCAAAAAAGCCTTTAATACAATTAGTGAGCTTGTTTTCGGTTGGTTTGAATCCTTTCGGACAACAGATAGTTTCAGGATATTACAAAGCCGAGAATAATGAGGAAACTGAAAAGTTAATATATCAGTTGTTGGAAAAAAATAATGATTACAAGAAAGATATAAGAATTGATTTGATGACGAAAAAATTTCCGTTTATAGGGCAAAATGTGTCCGAAAAAATTGTGAATTATATTCAAAGCATTTTGGAAGATTAAAATTTATGTGGTATAATTATTTAGTGAATTTAAAATAATGCTAAATATAAAAGATAACGAAAATATAAATTTATATAAGAAGATAATTCCGTTTGTAAAACCGTATTGGGCAAGGACGGTTTTGGCACTCGGTCTTGCTATTCCGATAGGGTGTTTGGATGCGGTTATTGCGCTTTCTTTGAAACCTTATATGGATGTTGTTATGGTGGAAAAGAATGTTCAATCACCATGGTATATTCCGCTTTTGATTATTCTTTTTACTTCATTACAAGGAATTTTGAACTATGTTTCCACTTATATGAATGATTGGGTAAAACTCAAAGTTTCCAATGATTTGAAAAGGGCTTTGTATAACAAATTGATGCATAAAGGCTCGACATATTTTGACAAAAAGACTTCGGGTGACGCTCTAAAGAGGTTTAATAACGATGCGGATTCTTCGTGTAACGGACTTTTGGGCGGTATAAAACTTATAATATCAAGAGTTTTTTCTTCAATATCTTTAATCGGGGTTTTGATTTATAACTCTTGGCAGTTGTCGATTGTTGCGATATTTATGCTCGGGTGTGCCATTGTACCGTTAACAAAGATGAAATCAAGGATTAAGTCGGTTACAAATCAATCCGAAGCCGAAAATGCTTTGATTATTACTTCTTATAATGAGGTATACAGCGGACATAAGGTTATTAAAGCGTATAATCTTTACGGTATTCAGAATAAAAAGTTTTCAAAACTTCTTGACGGATTGTTTAAGCTGAGAATAAAAATTACTCAGCGTACGGGCAGTATTTCACCTTTGATGCACGTTATTGTTTCGGTAGGGATAGGGTTTGCGATAGGATACGGAAGTCATTTGATTGCTACAGGTGCTATTTCAAGCGGTAATTTTGTTTCGTTTATTACTGCTTTGATAATGCTTTACACTCCGATTAAGGGGCTTGGGAACAATGTAAAAGGTATGCAGACTTCGCTTTTGGCTCTTGAAAGGGTTGTAAATAATCTGGAGGCGAAAGAATTTATTGTCGATAAGCCTGATGCGGTAGAATTTAAAGGTTTTGAAGATTCTATCGTATTTGAGAACGTAAGTTTTGAATATAAAAAAGAAACCCCCGTTTTGAATAATATCAGTTTTAAGGTTAAGAAAGGTGAAACTTTTGCGCTGGTCGGAAATTCGGGCGGAGGAAAATCAACGATTGTAAGCCTTTTGCCGAGATTTTATAAAATTAAAGAGGGCAGAATTCTTATTGACGATATAAATATCAAAAATTATAAGATAAATTCGCTTAGGAACGGTATTTCTATTGTTTTGCAGGATAATTTTCTTTTCGCGGGTACAATTCGTGAAAATATAATGATGGGTAAGCCTGATGCTACGGAGGAAGAATTGCAGACAGCAATTCATAATGCTTGTTTGAGTGATTTTATTGATGAATTGGAACAGGGGTTGGAAACTTATATCGGAGAACGCGGAGTATTGCTTTCGGGCGGGCAAAAACAGAGGATTGCCATTGCTCGTGCTTTTATAAAGAATGCGCCCATTGTTGTTCTTGATGAGGCGACATCTGCACTTGACAATCAGTCTGAGGCTATTGTGCAGGAAGCTATTAATAATCTTATGAAAGATAAAACGGTGTTTGTAATCGCGCACAGACTGTCAACCGTTCGTAATGCCGACAAAATTGCGGTGATAAATGAAGGGCATCTTGTGGAATTGGGTAATCACGAAGAATTGATGAAAATCGAAAACGGTGAATACAAAAAATTGTACGAAATGCAGTTTAAAAAACAACCGGTATAAAAAACAGTTCCGTTTTGGAACTGTTTTTCCGAGAAGTTTAGTAAACTTAAACGTTACTGCGCATATTTAATTTTGAGTTGGCCGTTTTCTTTGACAAATTGAATACGTTTAACCTTATTGTATTTTTGTTCAACGGCTTGGTTAATTTGATCTTTTATTTGTTGAGCCTGTTCTTCCGGATTTGCGTTGCGTTTTTTAAACTTAGCCTTCGCCTCTTGAACATCATCATTGTAGTAATCAAGTTCTTCGTGTCGGAATTTTGCTTCCTGCATTGTCTGCATGTCATTCATCGGAGTGACGGGATTTATGGGAACATCAGGCAAGCCGTCAAATGAGAATGCAGGTAACATTGAAAATACAAAAGTCAAAGCCAATAATTTTTTCATGGTTTATTTCTCCTATTTTATGCGGAATACAACGTTTGCAACCGCCGTAACTTTCTTTTCAATAGTCGATGTGTCGTTTATACCCATATCGGATACGTTTGTCGAATCTACCGGAGTGATTTGGAATACACCCATTTGTACGGATTGAATTTTTCCGGGGTGGTTGTTTGTTGCTTTAAGCATTGCAGCGGCTCTCTCTTTTGCATCTTTTGTTGCGTCCTGCAAAAGCTCAACTTTCAAATCGCTCAATTTTGAATAAAAATATTCCGTAGAAATTATATTTATATCAATTCCCTTGTCCAAAAGGTTTTGAATATCGGCGGATAATTCTTTGATTTTTTCAACGTCATTTGATTTTACGATAACGGGTTGTGACAAATTGTAGTATGCGATATCGTTTGTCATGTTGCCGTTTGCGGTGTATTTATATGAATTGTAACCGCCTGATGCGGGAATTTCAATATCCGTAAAACCTTTATCCTGCAAATATTGTTTCACAACGGGTAATTGGTTTTTTACCGCATTAAAAGCCTGTTGTCTGTCGGGGCGTCTTGTATTTATTTCAAATTCCAACCTTGCAGAATCGGATTTTACGTTTTTGAATGCGGAACCCGTTACGGTAATTTTGTCGTTAGAAAGGTTGCGAGTTCCTGCATTAACCGCAAAAACCAAACCGCAAGCTAAGATTAATCCTAATAATACCAACTGAAATTTTTCAAATTTTTCTAACATTTTTTTCTCCTTTTATAACTTAAATTATAGCTAATATTTTATAAAAATCAATATTGCGCTAAAAAAAAATATATGCTATTATCAAAAAGAGGTGTAATATGAACAATTATTTGGAAAAAGTATTGGAAGAAGTAAGAAAAAAGAATTATAACGAACCTGAGTTTATTCAGGCGGTTGAGGAAGTTTTGACTTCGCTTGAACCCGTTGTGAACAAACACGGTGAATACGAAAAAATGGCACTTTTGGAACGTATGGTTGAGCCTGAAAGGCTTATTACTTTCAGAGTTCCTTATGTGAATGATGAAGGTAAAACAATAGTTCACAGAGGTTACAGAGTTCAGTTCAGCAGTCTTATAGGACCTTATAAGGGCGGTTTGAGATTTCATGAAAGTGTAAACCAAAGTATAATGAAGTTTTTGGGTTTTGAACAAATTTTCAAGAATGCTTTGACCGGCTTGCCGATAGGCGGCGGTAAAGGCGGAAGTGATTTTGACCCGAAAGGAAAATCCGATGGCGAAATTATGAGATTTTGTCAGAGTTTTATGACGGAGCTTCAACGTCATATCGGGCATGATGTAGATGTTCCCGCAGGTGATATCGGTGTCGGCGAACGTGAGATAGGTTATCTTTTCGGGCAGTATAAACGTATAAAAGATACTTATGAAGGCGGTGTGTTGACGGGTAAAGGGCTTTCATACGGCGGTTCGCTTGCAAGAAAAGAAGCAACGGGCTACGGACTGATTTATTTTATGAGAGAAATGCTAAATGCTAACGGCGGACAGTCGTTGCAGGGTAAAACCGTTACTATTTCGGGTGCGGGAAATGTTGCAATTTATGCCTGCGAAAAAGCCTTTGCTTACGGAGCGAAAGTAGTTGCAATGAGCGATTCTAAAGGTTGTATTTATGATAAAAACGGAATTGATTTGGAACTTATAAAACAAATTAAGGAAGTTGAACGCGGAAGAATTTCGGAATATTTGAAAAAACACCCCGAAGCGGAATATTTTGAACGTGTTGATGAAAATTCACCGATTTGGAATATAAAAGCCGATATCGCACTTCCTTGCGCAACTCAGAACGAACTCAACTTAAAATCAGCCGAAAAGTTGGTTGAAAACGGTGTTATTGCGGTTGGTGAAGGTGCAAATATGCCTTGTACAAAAGAAGCTACGGAATATTTGCTTGAAAAAGGAGTTCTTGTTGCTCCCGCAAAAGCCTCAAATGCGGGCGGCGTAGCGACTTCCGCAATCGAAATGAGCCAAAACAGCATGAGATATTATCTTACTTTTGAAGAAGTTGATGCAAAATTAAATAATATTATGGTAAATATATTTAATGCCTGCAAAACCGCTGCGGAAGAATACGGTTTAGGTAATAACTATGTTGCGGGTGCAAATATTGCCGCATTCAGAAAACTTGCCAAAGCTATGAAAGCTCAGGGTATAGTATAGGAAGTTCAATTTTATAAGTATTAAAGGCACCGTCTTTTTCAACAAAGATGGTGCCTTTGTGTGCATGAATTATCTGTTTTGCAAGATATAGTTTAATACTTGAGCCGACCGTATCGAATTTTAGTGATGATGCAGCATAAAGATTAAACATATCTTCAAGTATTTCTTTTCTGATATACGGGTTTTTAAACGTCACCGAAACGGTAATTTTTTCACCGTTATTTTGAGTTTCGCATTTAACCTGAGAATATTCTTCAGCATTGCTGAAACAATTTTCCGCTATGTATTTAAATGCTTTTGCCAAAAGGTGTCTGTCCGCAAAAATTGATGTCAAGCGGTTGTTGCTTTCTATTTGGATTTTCAGATGTTTTTCTTTCATGTGTTTGGGAAAGTTTGAAAAGCATTCTTCAAAAATTTTGGAAAGTTCAATTATTTCAAAATCGAGTTTTATATCCCCGTTTTCAAATTTGTATGAAGAAAGTATCACGCTCAACATCTCATACATTGAACGGCAGGAATCAAGTGTGAGCTTTATTATCTCTTTTTGTTCCTCGTTCAATCCTCCCAATTTTTCGTTAATCAAAAGTTCCAACGCTCTAATCTGCGCCAACGCGGGAATTTTTAAATCGTGATTTATTGTTGAGATGTAAGTTTCACGCTGTTTAAAGGCTAAGTGTTCAAAATCTTGTGTTTCGTTTAATATCATTTCCTGCTATCCTCAAATGTATATTAAGTTAAGTGCCAAAAAATTACATTGCCCGATTGGGCTATTTGTAAAAATGTAATTATCTTCGGCAACAACCCCGAAATTATTAGCATAACTTTGTTGTACAGGAATATTGCAAGCATAATTTATTATTATCAAATTTTCACAATTTGTTGAATTAGTCTTATGGTTATATTAATATGACAATTAAAGAAGGGATATTATTTATGAAGAAATTTTTGTTATATTTTACGGGAACAATCGCAATTATATTGGTTGGCGTGTATTTGGCATTTCTGTTTTATTTGCCGAGAGCGTTTGACTTGAACGTGTATTTGCCCGAATTGCAAAAAATTGTAAAGGAGCAGGCAAATATTGATTTGTTTATAGAAAATCCTCAAATTGATACGGATTTTAGGTTGCAGGCGGGCATAAAAACGGGAAAAATTACCGCGAAACTTCCTGACGGCACGAATATATTTGAAACTGACGGTATTAGAGCAAGAATATCTTTACCTAATCTTCTTTTGCTGACGGTAAAAGTTTCCTGCTTTGAGGTTAAATCGCCTTTTGTAAACCTTGAAATTGCAGACGGTGAGCAGTACAAATTCGTAAGGCTTGTTGAAGATATTCTAAACAAAAAGAAAAACGAACCGAAAGTCGAGGCTGAACCTTTGCCGTTTGATATATCGATTATAAAGATAAAAGTTCCGAATGCAAAACTTTATGATTACAAAATTCTCGTAAACGATTTGAAATCGGGACATAAATTGACACTTGCCGGTGATAAGCTCACTGCGGGCTATAATAACGGAAAAACTGCAAAAGTTAAGACCGAAGCAAGGGTTTTGAATGACGAGAATACAAATATAACCGCAAAAATCGATATAAATTCATATATCCCGAAAATGAAAGAAAAAGATACGGAGGACGATCCCGCGGAAAAAATTGAACTTCCGTTTGTCAATCCTGTATTGGTATACAGAAATTATGATTTGAAATCTGATGCGGACGTAAAACTCAAACTCCGTCTTGATGAATACGGAAAATTGGTAATAAACGGTTATGCAAATGCCGATAATACGACTTTAAAACTTTCGGGTTTACAGCTTCCTTATTCTTATATTCATGCAAAATTTAAAGGGGATTCGGCGGATATTGATACAAATCTCGCGGTTACTCAAACTCAGAAAATAAATCTTTTGGGTAAGGTAAATTACGGAAAAAATCCGAATTTGGATTTGGATATTTTTACCGACAAAATTTACTTTAATGATCTTATAATTCTTGCAAAAGCGTATCTCGATTCCGTTAACGTAAAAAACAATCTCGGATATCTGAAGGCAAACGGTTATTGGATTGCAAAAACTCATATTAAAACCGATTTCAAAAAACTTGCCTCCGATGGTTGTATAATTGCAAGAGGCGGAAGTATTGCTAACGGAAAAACCAATTTGGTTTTTGATAAAATTCATGCCAATTTGCTTTTTTCTGATGATGTGTTGAAAATTTCCGATACCGGTATGTTGATAAACGGGCATGTTTTGAATGTAGACGGTTTGATTGACACTGATGCATATTCAAATATTACGGTTCATTCCGAAAAACTTCCTTTACCCGGACTGTTTTTGGCATTTGCTCCTTCGGACTTGAAACGCTCGATATCTTTGACAACGGGGGATTTGTCCGTTGATGCGAAGATTAACGGTCAGTTGAAAACTCCCGTTGCTTTTGCAAACGTTATTTTGAATAATTTGACTTTGCGTAACGAGTCCGTTGTTGTTACTGATGAAAAACTTGTTGCGGGTGTGGTTACGGATTTGAGTAAAATTGACGGAAATATTTCAAACAAAAATCTTGTTTTGAGATTGCCTCAAACAAATTCAATCGTTAAAAATCCGTCTTTGAACATAAAATTAAACGAACGTGATATAAATGTTTTACCAATGTCATTGCTTGTTAATAATCAATCAAAAATTGTTATACAAGGCGATATAAAAGACCATTCTCTTTCACCTGTTTTGAAATTTAATGCGGCAGGTGATTTGAATGCAAACGATTTGAAAAAATTTGCAGGCAGTGCCGCAGCTCCTTTTATTGAAGCTGTCGGAACGTTGCCTTTGAAAGCGGAGGTTTCGGGTACGGATAAAAAACAATCCGTCACTTTGCAGGTGAAATCCGACGCGCTGAATTATATTACGCCCGTTCATGTTCAGGCAATGCAGGGAAATCAAAGTATTTTGCAGGCAAAATTTGATTACAGCGGTGACAAACTGCATATAAGAAAAACCGGATTTTATACCAATGTCTCAAGATTTACCGATAATCTTGAAGATAATTTGATGGGAACTTCAAGAGTTGCCGAGGTTTCGGGTACGTTGGTAAACTTGAATACCGTAAAGCCGTTTATCAATATAGTAAAAGTTGAAATTCCTAAAGAAATTCAGGCTAAATTTACGGCTTTTGCAAATTCCGCATTCAAAGCAGACGGACATCTGATTGTTTTCGGCAAAACTGAATCCCCGTTTATGCGCGGAAATTTCAGAATTTTTGACTTGCGTATACCTGAAATTTTAACGAATTTAAATGAAGCAAATATAAATTTATCGGGCAAAAATATTATTCTTGATATAAAAAGATTGTTGTTAAACGGTTCGGATTTTGATATTACGGCAAGAACCGATATAAATCCGCACCCTGTGTTTACCGTTTGGGGCTTGAATATCCGTTCTCGTCTGACAGATGTTGACAAACTGCTTAAAGTTCCCGAACGTTTGGCTCATTTTACCGCTCCGTCAAGCGGTGAACCCGCGCAGGATATTCCCGTTCTGCTCAGAAACGGTTCGATAAATATCAGAGAACTTAAATCGGGAACTATTAAGACCCAAAACACGACGGGCAGAATTTCATTGCACGATAATAATTTCTTCCTCCAAAATCTTGATACATCTGTATTTGACGGAAAAGTCAGCGGAGATGTCACGGTCAATTTGATTTCTATGCTTATTGATATTAAAACCAAAGGCTCGGGGCTGAATGTTGAAAAAGCTCTTTATGATTTGGCGGGCATGAAAGATACTTTGGCGGGGACTTTGAAGTTTGACACCGACCTGACAATCAGCGGTCAAACTCAGGAAGAAATGATGAAAAACCTTAAAGGTGCGGTTAAATTTACAATGACTGACGGTCAACTCGGACCTTTCGGTAAATTGGAAAACATGATTATGGCTGAAAATATCAGAGAATCTCAATTCTTCCAAACCGCACTCGGCGGAATTATAAACAATCTTGCAACGATTGATACTTCTCATTTTAGCGAAATGAACGGTATTATCGAATTTAAAGACGGTATTGCATATATTGTACCGATTACAACCGAGGGAAATGTTTTGAGCCTTCATATAGCGGGAAAATTTGATCTTTTGGGTAACAAAGCCGATATGAAAGTAAAAGCAAAATTAGGCTCTGTTGTAGCAAACCTTTTAGGGCCTTTGTCGCAGTTAAATCCTATAAACCTGATACAATCAACTCCGGGATTGAATGTCGTTATGGCAAAAACGTTCTTCTTGTTCTGCGAAACTCTTACTCCGGAAGAAACTGCCGAACTTCCTCATCTTCAAACTCAGCTTGATGACAAGATGGCAACAAAATTCCAAATTGTATTGCGCGGAGATGTTTCCAAACCCATGTCGCTTGTAAAATCGTTTAAGTGGCTCGCTCTTGCTTCCGAAATTGAACAGGCGCAAAATTTTGTAAACTCATTGCCTGATCCTTCGCTTGTTGAAGATCCGAACGAAGCAACGGTCGAAAATATTCTAAAAGCGCAGGAAGAACAGGCAAAAGAAGATGCAAAACTTAAAAACAAAATAAAACGAATACTAAAAATCAATAAAAAATAAGGTAGCTATAAACTTACGGTAGCTATATCTCAAATTCAGTCATATGTCATTCCGAATGTCGGATTTTCGTGTTTCGGAATCTATCAAAACGGATAGATGCTGAAACAGCACAAGGCAGACAGGCTCACAATTCTCGCAAGCTCGAATGTTCGCTTTGTCAAGTTCGGCATGACAGTTTCACTTTAATTAATACATTTAAAAACTAAACTTGTACCGTTTCCTGTTTTTTAAACTGCATCTCGTATAACGCTTTATACTGACCGTTTTCAATATTCATCAATTCTTCGTGAGTACCTGTTTCAACAAGTTCACCTTCGTTCAAAACAGCTATTCTGTCAGCGTTTTGAATGGTTGAAAGTCTGTGCGCAATTACGATTACGGTTTTGTTTTTCATAAGGTTATCGAGTGCTTTTTGAACAATGGCTTCCGATTTGTTATCAAGTGCAGAGGTTGCTTCATCAAGAATTACAATAGGCGTATTCTTTATAATTGCCCTTGCAATCGCTACACGTTGTCTTTGACCGCCCGAAAGTGTTGTTCCGCGCTCACCCAAATATGTATCAAGTCCTTCAGGCATTTCCTCAAGCATTTCGTCCAAATGAGCCGATTGAATTGCGTTTTGGAGTTCATCTTCCGTTGCATCAGGTTTGCCCATCATAATATTTTCGCGTATAGTTCCCGAGAAAAGAAAATTATCCTGAAAAACCATTGCGATATTTTGTCTGATACTTTTCATATCGTAATCCCTTACGTCAATTCCGTCAATTTTCACAGAACCCGAAGTTACATCATAAAATCTCGGAATAAGGTTTACGATTGTCGATTTTCCGCCTCCGGAATTACCTACGATAGCAAGAGTTTCATTTTTATTAATTTTTAAACTTATATCTTTCAAAACAGGGTGATTTTCAATGTATTCAAAATTAATATGCTCAAACTCAATTCCGTCATTCAGACCGTTCATAGTTTTTGCACTCTTTTTATTGTTAAGTTCGGGTTCAATATCAAAAAGTTCAAACACACGTCCGAGCGCAACAAACAGTGTTTGCAAATTCGTCAGAGTGTTTCCGAGATTTTTGACGGGTTTGTAAAGAAGTAAAAGCGAAGTTACAAAAGACGCAAAACTTCCTGCAGTCATTACACCCGAGGTTATGAGGCTTGTTCCGTACCACAAAACTATTGCAATACCGAAAGATGCAATCAAATACATAATCGGACTCATCCAACCCGCGCGTTTGATTAATGACATATTTACATCAAAACTTTTCCAAATTTGTGTTTTGAATATTTCTTTCTGTCTTTCTTCCAAACAATATGCTCTCATAACTTTGTTACCCGCATAAGTTTCGTTAAAGTTTGTTGTAATGTTTCCGCCTATTACCATGTTTTTGTTTGAAGCCGATTTGATACGTTTTCTGATTAATGCAACAGGTAAAAACGCACAGCACAAAACAACGACCCCGATAACCGCAAGCCTCCAGGAACTGAAAAGCATTACGGCAATCAAACTTGCAGCCCCAAAAAAGCTGATTATAAATGTTTTTACATAATCGACTATACCTTTTGATGCGGTTTCCGTATCGGTTAAATATCTTGTAATAATTACACCCGACGAATTTTCATCAAAAAATGATGTGTCCATATAAACCAATTTGTTAAAAAGCGCGATTTTTATTGTGTTTGTTATCTTTTGGCTTGTCCAATCCGTCAAATAACTGTTAAGATATCTCAAAACACCTTGAAATACCGCAAAAAATATTACTGCAAAAGGTATTGCAAGTGCCATCGTTGAACAACTTATCGTATATGTATGATTAAACAGGTTAAAAACCAAATCTTTCTGTCCGACAACGTAGTCCATATAAGGTTTTAGGGCAAATGCCACAACCCCGTCCAATGCTCCGACGGGAATTGCCACCAAAAATCCCAAAATTACCCTGCCCAAAAACGGCTTGATAAAAGGGAAAACCCTTTTTAATAACCAACTGTATTTGAATGAATTTTTTGCCGTTGTAGCTTCCAGTTTCATAATTATTTATTCCTTTATATTTTTCACGTATGTATAATACTCGTTATTTTTGTAGTTTTGTGCTATTTTTTGCAATTTTTCTTTGTCGATAAATCCCATTCTGTAAGCAACTTCTTCAAGACAGGCTATTTTTATGCCCTGATTTTCTTCTATTGTTTGGACATATTGTCCCGCACGCAAAAGCGAACTGTGTGTTCCCGTATCAAGCCAGGCAAACCCGCGTCCAAAAAGCTGAACGTTTAATTTTCCCTGTTCAAGATAAATTCTGTTCAAATCCGTAATTTCAAGTTCGCCTCTTGCCGAAGGTTTCAGATTTTTTGCGTACTCGACAACGGAATTATCGTAGAAGTACAACCCTGTAACCGCATAATTGGATTTTGGATTTTTTGGTTTTTCTTCTATTGAAATCGCTTTTCCGTTATTGTCAAATTCAACAACCCCAAACCTTTCAGGGTCTTTGACATTATATCCGAAAACCGTTGCAAGATTATTTTTTTCTGCATCAAAAACCGCCTGTTTCAGCATTTTTGAAAAAGATTGGCCGTAAAAAATGTTATCTCCCAAAATCAGCGCAACGGAATCATTTCCGATAAATTCTTCACCCAAAATGAAAGCCTGCGCCAATCCGTCAGGACTCGGCTGTTCTTTGTACGAAAATTTCACTCCGAATTGTTCGCCCGAACCCAAAACTTTTTCAAAATTCGGCAGGTCGTGCGGAGTTGAAATAATTAGTATATCTTTAATTCCCGCAAGCATAAGAACTGATACGGGATAATAAATCATCGGTTTGTCATACACAGGTAATAACTGTTTTGAAACCGCAACGGTAGAGGGATACAACCTCGTTCCGCTTCCGCCTGCCAATACAATACCCTTCATAGTAACACTCCTTCGTACGAATATTGTAGCATAAAAATAATTAATCTCTCAACGTTAAATAATCTTTTAAGGCGGATTGCCATTTTCTGCAAATACCGTCATTGTCCATAACACTGTATGTCGGACGTTTTGCGGGACGGGGAAATTCTGATGTAGTGCAGGGGGTTAATGGGATTGCTACGTCGGCTTCGCCTCCTCGCAATGACAAATATATTTTAAATATCTCTTTTGCAAAGCCGTACCAAGTTGTAAATCCGCTTCCGCATACGTGATAAATTCCGTACGGTTTGCCATCAAGCAGTTTTACAATTCCGTTTGCAAGCTCGCAAGTCCAGGTAGGACAACCTGTTTGATCATCAACAACTTTCAGTTCCGCTCTGTCTGCAAGAGAAATCATTGTTTCAACAAAGTTTTTGCCATGATGACCGTACAACCACGAAGTCCTTGTTATATAATACTTTTTGCAATACTCTTGAACCGCCAATTCTCCTTCAAGTTTTGTTAAACCGTAGTTATTAATCGGATTTGGGGTATCATCGGGTTTGTACGGCTCATTTTTTGTTCCGTCAAACACGTAATCCGTTGAAATATAAACAAGTGTAATATCAAGTTCCGCACAAATTTTTGCTAAATTTTCCGTACCTTTGGAATTTATCAGCCTTGCGGTTTCTATGTCTTCTTCCGCTTTATCGACATTTGTATATGCGGCACAATGCACTACTATATCGGGTTTTTGCTCCGTCAAAACTTTTTTTGCACATTCAAAATCCGTGATATCAAGGGTATCGACATCAGTTTCAATAACTTCATATCCGCTATCTTCCAATATCGGGCATAAATCCTGCCCCAACATGCCTTTTGCGCCCGTAACCAAAATACGAGGTATAGAGGTCTGGAGGTCTGGAGGTATAGAATTAGTATTATTCATATTTTGTTTCCTTTATTAATTTTGTGCATAAAGCGTTTATTTGCCTGTTTAAAGATTTAATATCATTATACAATTTTGTATCAACATTAAAATAATTTAAACTTTCACATATTAACAATATACATTCAACTTCAGATAATGAAGCTGATGCAACATTTAAAAAATGAGCAAAATCCTTTGATGTCTTTCGACATTTGCCTTCTGCTATATTTAATGTTACTGATATTATTGCTCTTTTAATTTGTGCTTTTAAATTATACTCTTCATTTTTAGGTAATTTATCAGCATATTTATATATTTCTTTAATAAGAATTAATGATTTTTGCCAAATTTTTAATTTTTGATACATAAAGCTATACCTCTATACATCTATACCTCCATACCTCGTTTTTTATTTTCGATGGAATTTATCCATTCCTGATTATTCAAATACCAATCAATAGTGAGTTTTATCCCTTCTTCAAAAGTTATGGAAGGTTTCCAGCCCAATTCCGCGGTAATTTTATCGTTGGAAATTGCATAGCGTCTGTCATGTCCCAACCTGTCTTCTACATATTTTATTGAGCTTTCGTCTTTTCCCATTGCATCAAGGATAAGGTGCGTAATTTCAAGGTTAGTTTTTTCGTTATGTCCGCCAATATTGTAGACTTCGCCGATTTTGCCTTTGTGAAGAACCGTATCTATTGCCTCGCAATGGTCATAGACGTATAACCAGTCGCGAACATTCAATCCGTCACCATATACGGGAACTTTTTCACCTTTTAAGAGTTGAGAAATAAAGAACGGTATAAGTTTTTCGGGATATTGGTAAGGTCCGTAGTTGTTTGAACATCTTGTGTTAAGTGTCGGGAGCTTGTATGTTTCGTGATAAGCTCTGACGAGCATATCTGCTCCCGCTTTGCTTGCGGAATAAGGGCTGTTTGGCGCAAGCGGAGTTGTTTCGTAAAAATAGCCTGTTTTTCCTAAAGTTCCGTACACTTCATCTGTCGAAACCTGCAAATATCTTTCAATACCTAATTCTTTGCATGCTTGCAGGAGATTTAATGTTCCTTGAACGTTTGTTTCTACAAAGATTTCGGGGTGCTTAATCGAATTATCAACGTGTGATTCTGCTGCAAAATTTACGACTGTATCAGCTTGTTCGACAAGTTCGCGCACCAATTTCCCGTCACAGATATTGCCGTGTACGAAAGTATAATTCGGATTGTCTTTGACGTCATCAAGATTTTCCAAATTTCCGCAGTAAGTAAGTGCGTCAAGGTTGATTACTTTATCTTGCGGGTGTTTTTTCAGATACAATCTTATAAAGCAGTTTCCTATAAATCCCGCACCGCCGGTTACGAGTGTTGTGGTCATTGTATGCCCCTTTCTTTCAGCGTTAGCTGTCCTTTATCTTTATCCGATAAAATCGGTTCAAAGTCAATTTGCCAGTCGATATTTATGTCTTTGTCGTTCCATATAATACCGCAATCGGCTTGGGGAGCGTATTCACCCGAGGCTTTGTACAAAAGCTCGGCTTCATCAGACAAAACAACAAATCCGTGTGCAAATCCTTTCGGGATATAGAGCATGTATTTGTTTTCTTCCGAGAGTTCAACTTTCACGTATTGCTTGAATGTTGGGGAATTTGGTCTTATGTCGACGGCTACGTCATAAATTCTTCCTTTGGAACATCTGACAAGTTTCGCCTGCGCGTATGGTTCTTTTTGGAAATGGAGTCCTCGAAGGACGTGTGCGGTTGATTTTGAGTGGTTGTCCTGATTAAATTCCACGTCAATCCCGTTGGCAAAAAAATCTGATTTTTTGTAGCTTTCGAGAAAAAAACCCCTGTTGTCGCCAAAGACTTTCGGCTTAACAAGAATAACATCTTTAATTTTTTGTCTTTCAAATTCAAATGGCATTATGTTCTCCTATTATATTCTTCATGCTTTTAACCATTTCTTCTACACAAGTATCCCAGCGAAACTGTTTTGAACGCTCAAATGCTTTTTGTCTGCATTCTGTTTGAAATTCTTTGTCAAAATACATTTTTCTGTATGCTTCAATCAAATCTTCATCAGATTTTGGATTAATTTGAATACCTGTATCTCCAATTACTTCGGGCATTGAAGTTACGTTTGAAGTTATAACCGCGCAACCGCATTTCATTGCTTCCAAAACGGGAGTCCCAAAACCTTCATAAATAGAAGGATATACAAAAATTTCGCATGCACTGTACAATACGGGCAAATCTTCATCATCAATATAACCCGTTTTGATAATCTTATCTTTATATTTTTCATTTTTTAATTCTTTGTTTAGAATTTCAAGAAACTTTTGCCAGTGTCCTCCCCCCATGACAAAAACCAAATCCTCAATATTATATTGTTCTATAAATTTTATAAAATTTTTGATTGCAAAAATAAGATTTTTGCGCGGTTCAAGCGTGCAAAGGCTGAAAATTGTTTTTTTATCTAAAGGTATATTGTATTTTTGTTTAATTGATTTTATTTTTTCTTCATTGGTTTCAGGCTTAAATCGCTCATCAGCCCCCAAAATTAAAGGAATAACATGTTCGGGGTTAAGGTTGGAAGAATATTTCAGAAAATCCTGTTTTGTATATTTTGAATTTGCAAAATAGTAATCTTCTTTGTTTAGCGAGTTAAAAAGAATTTTAAATCCGCTTGTTGCAATATCCATTTCTTTAAAATAATCATTAAGAGCAATAGGAGTAACATCATGTAAAAGTGTAAATTTTTTTATATTCTTATTTTCTGCAATAAACTTTGGCGGGGCATCACATGGCGATAGAAATATGTCAAATTCGGGTAATTTATCTTTAATATCGTTGTCAATATATTTTATCCTGTTAAATATTTTTAATAATCTGATTGTAAAAAATCTGACTGTTTTTTTATAAAGATTATCTTTTTGGTCAATTTTTCTGCATTGAAATTTGTAATATTCCAAATACCCCATAATATAGTCAATAATTGTGAAAGTACACAAAATTTTTAAATTATTAAATTCGGAATAATGTTCCGTAAATTTTTTTAGCATAAATGCCTTAGAAGATGTCGGAAACAGAGTGACTTCAATATCATCTCGCTTAACCAATTCTTTTAAGATATTCAAAGCGGCGAAAAAAATTCCGCTCCTTGAAGAAGTTTTTTGATAAAAACATGACAGTGTATCGGCATAATATAAAATTTTAATCTTCTTGTCCATATAAATTCTCTCTTATTTCTTTATAGTAATTCCAAACATTGCGGAATTGCAAGTCTGTTCTATAAATTCTGTTTAGTTTATAAAGTGTGGGTTCGGTGTTTAAATTCAGCTCGCGCATCGGATTGACGAGGGTTTGAACGGGGATATTGTTTTCGGCAAGCCGAATTTTTGTCCCGTTCATTACAGCCATTGCCCAAAACCAAACATCATCATTATGCGGACAAAGCCGTAAAAAAAGGGTTTTGTCCTTAACGTCTTTATAAAGCGAATTTTGAGGATACAAAACACCCCCAACTCCCATCAAAAAGTTTGCAAAATTCGCCCCTTGTGCAGATTTAATCCATTTTTGATAAGGCTTAGGATTTCCTTTCTCATCAAAAGTTATTCGCATAGGTTTATGTACAACGATATCATTCGGAAATTTTTTGTGCGTTTCAACCAAATTTTTCAACCAGTCCTTTTCGTAAAATATATCGTCATCAGCAGTTACAATAATATTTTCGCTAAAATCCTCAAGTGCGGGAATAAGTTTTGTAAACGAACGCAAATCCTCAACATATCTTATTTCAAGCCCGTTTTTTATCAGATTTGTCACGTTGTCGGGCAATTCGCGGGTCGATAATTTGTCCAAATACAAAACAACTTTTTTCGGCTTTATGCTCTGATTTAAAAGCGAATAAAGCGTAAAATGTATATCAAACATTCTTGAGGGAATTGAAGTCAAAGTTACTATTACGTCAGAGTTTTCGTCCGTTCCTTTTTCTTCAAATCGGTCAATTTCTTTTTGAATTTTCTTTTTATTAATTCTTTTTATATTCGGAAATCCGCCCAAAGAAATTATTGTTTTTAAAATAATCCTTCGCAAAAATTTTTTGAAATATTTAAGCTGTTCAATAATATTGAACCCTAAATTCTTCACAATCATAAACATCAAAGGCAAAACTGTCTGATACCAATATTTTTTATACAAATCCGTATGAAAACCGATAATATTTTTTCGTATTTTTAAATAATTTTTAAATCGTAAAGCTCTTGCGGTGCGTTCATTTTGGTATTTTCTGTAAGAGAAAAGCGTTTCGGGAATTTGGTACGTTTCGGCTCCGTTTTCCATTAACGAAAGCCACAAATCCCAATCTTCACAGCCCGATTCCATTTTGGGATTGTAACCGCCTACTTTTTCAAAATCACTTTTTCTGAACATTGCACAGGGGAAAATTCTGTTTTGCACAAGCATATTCTTTATTGTGGAGGGTTTTAAATCCCACTTTTTATCGGAAATTCCAAAAAATTCCGCTTCACAATAAACTATTCCGATTTTTTGGTTTTTGTCCAAGATTTTTACGGCTTTTTTTATGTATTCCGGATAAATTTTATCGTCCGCGTCCAAAGGCAGAATGTATTCTCCTGTTGCGTTTTCAACCGCAACATTTCTTGCGGTGCATACTCCCGAATTTTTTATTTTTATAACTTTGATTTTTGGATTTGATGAAAAATATTCCGTAACCGTATCGCTTATTTTGTCTGTCGAACCGTCATTTACGATAACGATTTCAAGGTTTTCGTAATCGGATTTGAGGACGGATTGAACCGCCTCGTCAAGATATTCACCCTGATTGTAGCAGGGAATTATTACGGAAACTTTTTTCATTAAAATATCAATCCTATAAATGCCGCGATTACCATTGCGGGGCCGTAGGGAAGATAAGTCCTGTTTTCGGGTTTTTCTCTCAAACCTTTAAGAATTAAAATGCAAGATGCCAAACCTAAAATCGCAAGGATTAACGCTCCTATGATAAACAATTTTTCGGGGATTGAACTTTGAAAAGCACAAAATCCGACCGCATAAATTACAAAAGCCGAAAATGTTCCCAAAGTTGCCCAATCTTTGTTTTGCACAAGCCCTTTAATAAATGAAGGAAGAAATAAAATTACCTGAATAACGACACTCAAAACCAATATCCAAAGAAGTTTCTGCGGTCCGAATATTGCGCCCAATCCTGCGGCAATCAGAGTATCGCCTTCTCCAAACGCTCTTGTTCCGACAAAAATATACCCTGCTCTTGCAAAAATTTCCATAATCAAAGCACCTGCCAAAGCTCCCAAAATAGACAACACAATAGGCATTTGCAAAAGGCTGTGTATATCCCAAACTTTTGTTGAAATCAATGCGTAAACAATTCCGACTCCGATTAGTGCGTAAGTGTGAACATCAAATACTACTTTTTCTTTCAAATCCGTACCTGCAATTACGATTAAAAGTGCGGCTATAATCCATGCAAACAGAGTATCTAAAGTAAAAAGGTTGAATTTAATAAATAAAAGCGTAAAAATTATTCCTGTTAAAAGCTCTATTATCGGGTACTGAATACTTATGGGAGCTTTGCAGAACGCGCATTTTCCGCGCAAAAAAATGTATGAAAAAACGGGGATATTGTGCCACCATTTCAGCGGGTTTTGGCATTTCGGACATTTTGATGCGGGAAAAACTATTGATTCGTTACTCAATGCTCTCAAAATTACCACATTCAAAAAACTTCCGATACACAATCCGATTATAAATACAAATAATAATACGGCTATTGCCGCTGTCATAAGTGATACTTCCATTTTTATTCCTCATCTTTGTTTTTGATAATTTCGTACATTTTGCTTAATGCTTTTTTTAGCCTTCTTGAAACCTGCATTTGTGAAATATTGATTTTTTCGGAAATTTCACGCTGATTTAGGTCGTGATAATAACTCAACTCAATAATCTGCTTTAAATCCGGCGGAAGTTTGTCTATCGCGGTTGCAAGCATAATTCTGTTTTCGTAAGAATTTAAGAATTCATTGTAATCACCGGCGGGAATTTTATCAATAAGAGTCAAATCCTCATCGTCAACCGAGGCTATTGCCTGATCGAGCGAAAGAGTTGTTTTGCAAAGCTCCATTTCCATAACTTCGTGGATTTTTTCCGTACTAATTCCGGTAGTTTGGGCAATTTGTTCTTCCGTCGGTTCTTCAAAACCTTGAGCTTTTAATTCTTTTACAACGGAACTTATTTTGAAAACGAGTTCCTGAAGTTCGCGCGGTGCTTTTATCATGGAAGTTTTGTCACGCAGATAGTGCTTTATTTCACCTTTTATAAAATATGAAGCATAAGTTTTAAACTTCGTATTTTTGTCGGGATTAAAAAATTCAATGGCTTTAATAAGCCCTATTGAACCGACTTGTACCAAATCTTCGTTGGGCATATTTGCCTGTAAAGCGATACTGCAAGCTATTTTTTTGACAAGTGGCATTGAATTTTCCACTATTTTCAGGTGGAGCATTCTTTTTTTCTTTTTGTCCGTACAAGTTTTATATGCAGCTAAGATATTGTCCTCAGATACGTTTTTCAAAAATTTCTCTCCCATAAAGTCAGTATAACATAATTTATAAAAATTTTGAAATGTTTAAATTTATTTAATATTTTGTTGGCATGCCAAAATTTCATGCTACGATTATGAAAGGAGCAGGAAATATGATTACCATAAAAGATGTAGAACACGTGGCAAAGTTGGCAAGACTTGAGCTTACGGAAGAAGAAAAAGAACTTTATACAAAACAGCTTGGTGATGTTTTGAAATACGTTGATCAAATGAATGAAGTTGATACCTCAAACGTTAAACCTATGACCCAGGTTATAGATTTTTGCAACGTAATGAGAGAGGACAAAGTTGTTCAGGAAATCAGCAAAGAAGATTTGATGGCGAATGCACCCGAAGAAGAAAACGGGTTCTTTAAAGTGCCGAAAATAAACTAAAAGAAGTTCTATAAGTTTGATAAGTACATTAAGTTTATGTAGGTTGTATTTGAACAGTTTGTTATATTGTCTTTCTTATATGTGATAAAAGGGGAAATTAAAATGACAAAATATATTTTTATTACCGGCGGTGTTGTTAGTTCTTTGGGAAAAGGTATTATTGCCGCATCTTTGGGAAGATTGTTGAGAGCAAGAGGATTTTCGGTTATTAACCAAAAATTTGACCCTTATATAAATGTTGACCCCGGTACTATGAGTCCTTTTCAGCATGGTGAAGTTTTTGTTACCGATGACGGTGCGGAAACAGACCTTGACTTGGGACACTATGAAAGATTTACAGATACATCTTTGGGTAAATACAATAACGTAACTTCGGGAAGTGTTTATCAACACGTTATTAAAAAAGAAAGACGCGGAGATTATCTCGGCGCAACGGTTCAGGTTATTCCGCATATTACAAACGAAATAAAATCAAGAATAAACGGTGCTACAAAACAGTTTAAGCCCGATTTTCAGCTTATTGAAATAGGCGGAACTGTAGGTGACATCGAAAGTTTACCGTTTGTTGAAGCAATAAGACAATTCAAAGCCGAAGCGGGTATCGGAAACGCGATTTCGATTCATTGCACTTTGCTTCCTTACTTGCCGACTTCGGGCGAATTGAAGACAAAACCTTCTCAGCACAGTGTTAATGTTTTGAGAAGTTACGGTATTCAGCCCGAAATTTTGGTTTGCCGTACAACAAGACCCATCCCGAAAACCGAGAGAGAAAAATTGGCACTTTTCTGCTCCGTACCGAAAGAAGCCGTTATAGAATGTCGTGATATGAAAAGTATTTACGAAGTTCCGCTTGCGCTTGAGGCTCAAAATATGGCAAAAGTTGTGCTTGATATGCTCAGAGTTGAGGACAGAAAGGCGGATTTAAAAGATTGGGAACATTTGGTTGATAAAATTAAAAACCCGAAAAAGACCGTAAAAGTTGCGATTGCGGGTAAATATACAAAACTTTCGGACGCTTATATTTCTGTTGTTGAGTCTTTAAAACACGCAGGATATGCAAATGAAGCGGCTATTGATATTAAATGGATAAATTCGGAAGAATGCGTTGATGAAAAGAAATGCAAAGAACTTTTGAATGACGTTCAGGCGGTAGTTGTTCCCGGAGGTTTTGGAATCCGCGGTATTGAAGGCAAATTGAACGTAATCAAATACGCAAGAGAAAACAATTTGCCGTTCTTGGGGCTTTGTCTCGGTATGCAGTGTGCAGTTATTGAGTATGCGAGAAATGTTGCGGGCTTGAAGGGTGCAAATTCTGCGGAATTTGACGAAAATGCAACTTATCCCGTAATTGACCTGATGCTTGAACAGAAAAACGTTCAAGGTTACGGCGGTACAATGCGTTTGGGTGCTTATGACTGTATTTTGAAAAAAGGTTCAAAAGCGGCAAAGGCTTACGGAAAAGAAAAGATTTCCGAACGTCACAGACACAGATATGAAGTTAATAACGAATATTTGAAACAGATTGCGGATGCGGGTTTGGTTTTCTCAGGCATGTCACCTGACGGAATGCTTGCAGAGGTTGTGGAATTGCCAAAACTTGATTGGTTTGTCGCATCACAATTCCACCCCGAATTTAAATCACGTCCCGAAAAACCGCACCCATTGTTTAAAGGACTGATTGACGCGGCGGTTAAGAGGGTATAATGAAAAAATAATGAAATTAATTGATTAACAAAATTGACTTTACAGTTCGTCTATTGTACTTTGTAAGTCTAATAATGTTTGATATAAGTTTTTGGTTCTTTCATTAATAATTTTGTTTTTCTTTTGACTTGTTTTAGATTTCTTTTCACTGCTAATAACTGCATAATTACTAAATTCAAACATATTTCTGCATTGTCCGATTAATTCGTAGTAGTTTGCCTTTATTATATCAATTTGTTCTGTTAGTATTTCAAGACATACGTCCATTATGTATTCATCTTGTGTGCCAGTTGGCGGTCGACTATAAGCACATATTCGCATAAATTTATTTGTATGTCAAGCGATATCGTAAAGAAATTTGCCAATAAGTTAAAACTCATTAGAAAAGAGCGCAATTTATCGCAGGAAGATTTTGCATTGCTTTGTGGGGTCGACAGAACTCATATTGGTAGAATAGAACGACTTGAAAGAGTTCCCGGGCTTGAAGTTTTACAGAAATTTGCCGACGGGTTGGGAATTTCTTTGTCTGAATTGTTGAAATTTGATTAAAGTTCTTTTTTTATTGTTGCCACAAGATTTAGCACTTTAACTTTCAGTGTTTCGTAGTCCGAATTGTTTTCGATTATGTAATCCCAATCTTTTATGTTATCAAGCC
This sequence comes from uncultured bacterium, assembly GCA_902795965.1. Taxonomy (GTDB): domain Bacteria; phylum Cyanobacteriota; class Vampirovibrionia; order Gastranaerophilales; family Gastranaerophilaceae; genus Stercorousia. Next base: position 8,043 of record CADBNI010000038.1, on the reverse strand, counting down.
CGACTTCGGTGATATCGTTTTCTCCGATAAGTTCTCCGCGTGAGGCTCTTGTTTCGCGTGAGGCTTCCACTCTTATTGAAATCGCGCCCGCTTTTTTGAAAACTTCGTATTCGTGCGGAACGCGTACATCAGTTACCATAATATTTCCGTCTTGTTCCAAAATCTTTTTCAGCCAATAATCAGGGTCTTGCGCACGTCCCCAATTACCCAAATTTATTAAATCCTGCCTGTAAAGCGGTTTGTTTTTTTCTATTTCTTCGTAAGTTAAACCTTTTTCTTTGCCGTAAGTGAGTTTTATAATATCACCCATTGCACATCTTCTGAAATCCGGCATTTCATTCAGCATAATCTTTGCAACCGTATCTTTGCCCGAATATTGTTTTCCCGAAAAAATTATTATTGTCATAATACTTCTCCTTATTCGTATTATAGCATAAATTTATTTCACTTAATATTTTTTATCATTTGTTTGCAATTATACTATGTCCGTAATATGATGTATAAGCGTTATTATTACAATTATTGGAAAAGGTTATGGCACTTAATTTTCAGGAATTAGTTTTTAATTTACAAAAATTTTGGTCGGATTACGGTTGTATAATTCAACAACCGTATGATATAGAAAAGGGTGCGTCCACTATGAACCCTGCAACGTTTTTGCGTTCATTGGGACCCGAACCGTGGAACACCGCTATGATTGAACCTTGCAGACGTCCGACCGATGCAAGATACGGTGAGAATCCCAACAGATTGGGGCATTATTATCAATTTCAGGTTATCTTAAAACCTTCACCCGACAACGCTCAAGAACTTTATCTCAAAAGTCTTGAGGCTATGGGGATTAACTTGAAAGAGCATGATGTGAGATTTGTTGAAGATAACTGGGAATCTCCTACTCTCGGCGCGGCAGGTGTCGGTTGGGAAGTTTGGCTTGACGGTATGGAAATTACTCAGTTTACGTATTTTCAACAGGTCGGCGGGGTTGAGGTTAAGCCCGTTGCGCTTGAATTGACTTACGGTTTGGAACGTATTGCAATGTATCTCCAAAACAAAGAATCCGTATACGATATTATGTGGAATGATAAACTTAAATACGGTGAAATCTTCCTCCAAAATGAAATTGAACAGTCAAAATATAATTTTGAAGTTAGTGATGCAAAATCATTATTCACTATGTTTGATTTATTCCAAAAAGAGGTTGATAATTGTATTAGTGCAAAATTGGTTTTGCCTGCTTATGATTACGTTCTCAAATGCTCTCATACATTCAATTTGCTTGATGCTCGCGGAGTAATAAGCAAAGACGAAAGAATTAATTTTATAAACAGGGTCAGAACAATGGCTTCTGCCGTTGCAAGATTGTATGTGGCTCAAAGAGAAGAAATGGGATTTCCTCTCTGCAAATAATATTTACAAAAAGGATAAATGAATGGCTGAAAAATTTCACCGTGCGACATTTACTCGCAATTTTTTAAAAACCGTAACAAGAATTAAAAATCCTGATGAAATGCTTGCGGAAGCAAAATCAGGCGGACTTGAAAAAACTCTTGGTGTTTGGGATTTGATTATTTTGGGCGTCGGAGCGATTATCGGATCGGGAATTTTTGCGGTTGTAGGAATTGCTGCAGCAGGAAACGCTGACGGAACGGCATTGGGTGCAGGGCCTGCGCTTGTTGTTTCTATGATAATAGCAGCGATTGCGTGCGTTTTTTCGGCTCTTTGTTATTCGGAATTTGCGACTATGATTCCTGTTGCGGGCGGAGCTTATACGTATACGTTTGCAACTTTGGGTGAATTTGCTGCTTGGATGGTAGGCTGGGTTTTGATGCTTGAGTATGCAATCGGATTTATTGCGGTCGCTTGTGCGTGGTCAAACCATTTTGTACAGTTTATGAACGGATTTTCAAACGTATTGCCTGCTTGGCTTGCAAACCCTCCCGTTTGGCTTGTTAATGATGCTTTCAGTGCGGCAAAAATTGCGGCTGATAATCCTGATGTAACAATACCGACATTTTTCGGTATTCCGATTTGTATAAATTTGCCTGCTATATTAATAGTTCTTTTAATGACGGCAATTTTGGTAAAAGGAACGAAAGATTCCGCTAAGATGGCGGGTATAATGGTATTTATAAAACTTGCGGTTATAGCTTTGTTTGTAATTGCGGGTGCGTTTTATGTAAGACCCGAAAATTGGACACCTTTTGCACCTAACGGTGTTGAAGGAATATTTGCGGGTGCATTTTTAATATTTTTTGCATACATAGGTTTTGATGCGCTTGCAACTGCTGCGGAAGAATGTAAAAATCCTCAAAAGGATTTACCTGTCGGAATTATAGGTTCTTTAATAGTGACTACGATAGTTTATGTCGCGGTTGCACTTGTATTGACGGGTTTGCAGGATACGTCATCAAGTGTTCCGATGGCATTTTTGAAAGCTCCGATGGCTTATTGTATGGCAATGCTGAAAATGAATTGGGCGGCAGGATTAATTTCAATAGGTTCATTGGCGGGTTTGACTTCCGTATTGCTCGTTTTGGAAATGGCTTCTACAAGAATTTTGTACGCAATGAGCAGAGATCATTTTATTTCTCAAAGATTTCAAGCATTGCACCCGAAATTTAAAACTCCCGCAAAATTGACGTGGACTGTCGGACTTTTGGCGGTTGTCGGAATTTTGACGTTAAATCTTGATGTTGCGGCAGAACTCTGTAATTACGGTACGTTTACGTCGTTTATAATTGTTTGTGTTGCTATATTGATATTGAGAAAAACAGACCCCGAAAGACCAAGACCTTTTAAAGTTCCGTTTTCTCCCATTACACCGATATTGGGAATATTGAGCTGCGGAGGTTTGATGGTTTATAAATCAATGCAGCAATCAAGTTCGGCATTGTTGTTCCCTGTTTGGCTCGGTATCGGTGCAATAATTTATTTGTTGTACGGATTTGTAAAAAACAGGCTTAATGAAAATAAACTTCACAAAGAAGCAGTCGAATTAAAAAAACTGGAAATGAATAAATGAAATTAAAATCAATAATTAATAACGCATTAAAAAAGAAAAGCCCCGATGAACTGATTGCAGTGAGTAAAAAATCAGAGTTGAAAAAGACTTTGAACGTATTTGACTTAATTGTACTGGGAATTGGTGCGGTTGTCGGTACGGGAATTTTTACGATAATAGGTTCGGCTATTCAGGGCGGACCGGAAAGTGTCGGTGCAGGGCCTGCTATTGTTATTTCAATGGTTTTGGCTGCGGTTGCGTGTGTGTTTTCGGCACTTTGTTATTCCGAAATTGCGGCTATGATACCGGTTGCGGGTAGTGCTTATACTTATACATACGCTACAATGGGTGAATTTATGGCTTGGATGGTCGGTTGGATTTTGATGCTTGAATATGCAATCGGCAATATTACCGTTGCGTGTGCGTGGACGGGATATTTTGTTCAGTTTTTGAAAGGGTTTAAACATATTTTACCCGATTTTGTCGTGAATTTTCCTTTGTGGCTCAGAAACGATTACAGATTTATGTATGCATATTGTGACAAATTCGGGCTTGATCCGCATTCGCAGATGCCGTTTTTGTTTGATAAAATCCCCGTTGCCGCAAATCTGCCTGCAATGATAATTGTTTTTTTGCTTACAATTCTTCTGATTAAAGGGGTAAAAGAATCTACGAGGTTTGCGAGTGTAATGGTAGGCGTAAATATGTTTATGATAATTTCGTTTATCATTGTCGGTGCGTTTTATGTAAAACCCGAAAACTGGACACCTTTTGCGCCTAACGGATTTGAGGGTGTGTTTATGGGTGCGTTTTTAATCTTTTTTGCATATATAGGATTTGATGCGATTTCAACTACTGCCGAAGAAACAGAAAATCCTCAGAGAGATTTGCCTGTTGCAATACTCGGAACTTTGATAATTTGTACTGTTTTGTACGTTTGTGTTGCGCTTGTCTTGACGGGGAATGTTCCTCTCGGACAGATTGATATTCAGGCTCCTATTGCGCATGCTATGCGTGCAATCGGTAAAGATTGGTTTGCGGGATTGATTTCGATAGGTGCTTTGTGTGCTTTGACGTCTGTACTTTTGATTTATCAGTTGGGTACGACAAGGATTTTGTACGCAATGAGCAGGGACAGATTTCTGCCGAAGTCTTTGAGATTAATTCACAGAAAATACAGAACTCCGCACGTTTTGACCTGGATTTCGGGTATTGTGGTAATTGTATGCGCATTGTTTATGGATTTGAATATTTCTGCTGAGTTGTGCAATTTCGGAACATTCACTTCGTTTATAATAATTTGTATTGCGGTTTTGATATTGCGAAAAACAGAACCCGACAGATATCGTCCGTTTAAAGTTCCGTTTTCACCGCTGTTTCCTGTTTTGGGAATATTAACCTGCGGCGGATTGATGGTTTATTCCATGAAATTTTTGACAACTTCTTCGCTTTATTTTCCATTGTGGCTTTTGATAGGATTTTTAATCTATGCGGGATACGGTTATTCCCAAAAACGTAAAGAAGAACTCGGCAGGATTTTGAAGAAGTAAATTATTTTATTTCCTGCAAAATATCGGTTGTGTTGAATTTTTTAGACGAATGCAGATTGATGTAATTTTTCAGTAATTCAAAGCAAACTGAGCAGACTTTTTCGTTTGCTTTTTTGTCATAATCAGATACGTAATCAAAATCATATTGCAGGCATGCGTTCAAAAAATCCCGTAATTTGTAATGCAGAATTGTTCTTAGTCCCTTTGTTTCGTTACATTTTGGGCAAATAATTCCCCCCGTTTGCGGTGAAAAATACATATTTTCGTCCTTTATATGTTCTCCGCAACAGAGGCAGGTTTCGAGTTCTATCCCAAAACCCGAAATCTGCATCATTTTTATTTGGAATTTTATTACCGTAAGTAAGATTTCTACATTGTTTGATGCGTTAGATATTTTTTCCAACGCTTTATATAAAATTTCATAGATTTCATTGGAACAAGGATCATCCTCTACCCCAAAATTATTGACCACCTCGGTTATGTACATGGAATAAAAAATTTTATCCATATTTTGTCTGGTTTTTTGAAAAGTGTTTAGAGCTTCTGCCTGACAAATTCTGTCCAAATTTTTGCCTTTGTAAAGCATCAATTTGTTGGCGACAAGCATATCCATTCTTGCGCCCAATTTGCTTTTTGGTTTTTTAACACCCTTTGCAACTCCTCTGATTAATCCTTTATCTTTTGAATACATTACGATAATTTTGTCCGATTCGCTAAGATTGTAGGATTTCAGATTGATTGCATCGGTGACAAAGTTGTTCATAAATTACATTCCCGTACCGTGGTAAACCCCTCTGAACATTTGTTGTAATTCGGTTTTGTTGTCAGAGTATTCCAATGCGGTTTCTTCCGAAATCAAATCCTGTTCATACAATCTGTACAATGAAGAATTCATTGTAAGCATATTGTTAAACGAACCTTTTTTGACAAGCTCGTAGATTTCTTCAAGTTTATCTTTTTGAATAAAATCTTTTACCGTTGGAGTAACGACAAGCACTTCGCATGCGGGACGGCGACCCGAACCGGCTTTTAACGGCAAAAGTTTTTGCGAAACCGTTCCTCTCAAGACTTGCGCTAACTGTGTTCTGACAAAATCTCTGTCCGAAGGATTGTACATATTTACAATTCTGTTTACAGTTTGGATTGCATCATTTGTATGGATTGTTGCAAATACCAAATGCCCTGTTTCTGCGGCTTTTAATGCTGCGGTAATTGTTTCTTCATCTCTGATTTCACCGACAAATATAACGTCAGGGTCTTGTCTTAATGCATATTTGATACCGTCAGGAAAACTCGGAGTATCAATTTGTATTTGCCTTTGAGAAACTATAGATTTTTTGTTGTTGAAAATAAATTCCACGGGGTCTTCTATCGTAATAATATGTTTCGGGTAATTGATATTAATATAATCAATCAAAGATGCAATGGTTGTTGATTTTCCCGAACCTGTAGGCCCTGTAATCAGAACAAGCCCGTTATTAAGCGTTGCAAACTGTTCTATGGATTCCGGCAGATTTAATTCAGAAATATTTTTGATATTATAAGGAATTGTTCTTATAACAAGTCCCGCATAACCTAATTGCCTGCTTAAATTAACCCTGAAACGTGAGCAATTCGGAATTTCGTATGCAAAGTCAAGGTCAAATACGCTGTCAATTTTACCTTTAATATTTTGCGGAACAAGCGTGTTAAACGCTTCTTTCAAATTTTCTTCCGTTAATAAAGGCATGTCAACTTTTGTGATTTTACCGTCTATTCTGATAACCGGGTGTTCATTCACTTGCAGATGAACGTCCGAAGCCCCGATTGTAACTGCTTTTTTCAAAAATGAAACTATATCAAAACTATTATCCATAATGCACCTCTCTCCTATGAGTATACTATTTTTGTCAAAAAATGGCAAAAACTTTACAATAAACTATTTGTTTAATAATGCGTTTATTTTAAATATCGTCTGTTCTCTGTCAGGCCCGACACTTACGATTGAAATCGGAACTTCCAATATTTCTTCAAGGCGTGAGAGATATTTTTTGCAATTTTCCGGTAGTTTTTCATATTCACGAACTCCCGAAACATCTGTTTTCCAACCTTTATGAGTTTCGTAAACGGGTTCAAGGTATTTGTGGATAAATACATCTGTCGGATAATTTGTATAAATTTGACCGTTTCTTGTATCTTTGTATGCAGTACAGAGTTTTATTTCGTCAAAAGTATCAAATACATCAATTTTTGTTAATGCGATTGAGGTAAGTCCGCCGGTTAGTACCGCATATGTCATTGTAACGGCATCAAACCAACCGCAGCGGCGCGGGCGACCTGTTGTTACACCGTATTCATGACCGATTTCACGAATTTTATCTCCCGTTTCGTCGGTAAGCTCGGTTACAAAAGGACCTTCACCAACGCGAGTTACGTATGCTTTTGCAACTCCGATAACTTCGTCAATCATGGTCGGTCCGTAACCCGAACCCGTAGCTGCTCCTCCGCCAATCGGGTTTGAAGAAGTTACAAAAGGATACGTTCCGTAGTCTACGTCAAGCATTACACCTTGCGCGCCCTCAAAAAGAACGGCTTTTTTATCGCGTTTGGCATCTTCCAAAACCTTTTGCCAGTCAAAACATACGTAAGGTTTGAAAATTTCCGCATATTTTTCGCAAAGCGCAAGAACTTCTTCTTTTGTATAAGTTTTTAGTCCGTAAACTCCTTTTAGTTGTTTGTTTTTGAGAGGAAGAATTATGTCCAATTTTTCGGACAAAGTTTCTTTGTTGTAAAGATCGCCGATTTTCAAGCCGATTCTTGCCATTTTGTCGGTGTATGTAGGTCCGATACCTTTTTTTGTTGTGCCGATTTTGCCTTTAGTTGCAGTACTTTCGGAGTATCCGTCAACTTCGGTATGCCATGGCATTGTAATTGATGCCAAAGGATTAATTTTTAATCCCGAAACATCAATTCCTTCCTGTATAAGTCCTTGAATTTCCTGTTCAAAATATTCGGGCAAAACAACCGTTCCCGCACCGATAAAACAGGTTTTCCCTTCGTATAAAATACCTGAGGGTATAAGGTGAAATTTGAAAGTTTTGTTATGCGCAACAACCGTATGTCCTGCGTTGCACCCCCCTTGATATCTTATGATTAAATCGGCATTTTGTGCCAATAAATCCGTAATTTTTGCTTTTCCTTCATCGCCCCACTGAGCACCGACAACAACCTTGTTCATATCCCTTCCTTTCGTCATGGTTATTTTAACATGAAAAAATTTGAGTGGAAATGTGGGAGAACAGATGTGAGGAAGAATATCTGTTATAAAAGTTACTAAAGCACTAAAAATTAAGTACGATAAGACTTATCAGTTCGCAAAGCTCACCAAAACCGTCATGCTTTCGGCATCTCAAAACGAGAATACACCCCTCGCCCCTTGCGGGAGAGGGTAGAATTTCAATATGAGAGCTTGCTCGAATATTAGAAATTCGGGTGAGGGGTAAGAATAAAATT
>CADBNI010000037.1 GCA_902795965.1 uncultured bacterium | reverse complement strand
TGCTAACAAAAACTCAATCAAAATTATCGGTCAATATACAAACAAAGATGCTCAGGCATACTTTGCTTACGACTCTAAAAAATCATTCGGTGTAACAGTTTCTCACTTGAGATTTGGCGACAAACCGATTAAATCAACATATCTTATTACGGCACCTGATTTCGTATCTTGTTCCGCTCACGCTTATGTCGGCAGATACGACTTGTTGAAAGGTATTAAAGAAGGCGGTACATTCCTTCTTAACAGCCCGTATACAAAAGATGAAGCGTTCGCTCATTTGACACGTGATATGCAGCAGACAATCATTGATAAGAAAATCAAATTCTACAATGTAGATGCAGAAAAACTTATCAAAGAACAACCCGGTTTGCGCGGAAAAGGTGCAAATACGGTTATGATGGTTGCATACTTCAAAGTTTCCGGTATCATTCCGTTTGAACAAGCTCTTGAAGGTATGAAAGAAATGACTAAGAAAACCTTCAAGAAAAAAGGTGATGATGTCGTAAACATGAACCTTGCTTTGATTGATGCAGCGGTTAACGCAACTGAAGAAGTTCCCGTTCCCGCATCATTGGACGGAATTTGCCACGCAGAAGACGTAAAACTTATTCCTGATGATGCATCAGACTTTGCTAAGAAAATTATTGAACCTTCAATGAGACAGAAAGGTGATGATATCCCTGTTTCGGCAATGAGTGTTGACGGTGTAATTCCGACAGGAACAGCTTGTCTTGAAAAACGCGGTATCGCTCCCCGCGTTCCTCATTGGAATTCCGAATTCTGCTTGCAGTGCGGTATTTGTGCTTCGGCATGTCCCCACGCTGCTATCAGAACAAAATTAATCGAAAAAGACAATTTGAAAGATGCACCTTCATCATTCAATACTGTTGAAGCTAAACCGAACGCAAACGGCGAACACTTCAAAGTTCAGGTATACTGCAAAGATTGTACGGGTTGCGGTGTTTGTATCGACCAATGTCCTATGACAAAAGTTGAAGGCAAACAGGTTCTTACTTGGTCAACTCTTGAAAAAGAAGAAGAACTTTGTGAATCCGTAAACGAAAAATTCTTTGACGAATTACCCGACAACGTAATGGGCAAAAACACTACAAAAACAATAAAAGGTGCTATGCTCAGAAAACCGTTGTTTGAATTCTCAGGTGCTTGTGCAGGCTGCGGTGAAACACCTTATGTTAAATTGGTTTCTCAATTATTCGGTGAAAACGCAATCGTAGCAAATGCAACAGGTTGTTCTTCAATTTACTCGGGTACATTCCCGACAATTCCTTACACAACAAATAAGGAAGGCAGAGGTCCTGCTTGGGCTAACTCATTATTTGAAGACAATGCCGAATTCGGTTTTGGTATGAGATTGGCAGTTGATACAAACAGAGCAACATTAAAAACTTATGTTGAAAAAGTTTTGGCTAATCCGAACGCAAAACCTGATGTAAAAGAAGCATTGGAAGGTGCAATGGCTCATTGGGATAATTCAAAAACTCCCGAAGCCGTAGAAGCTCAAAACAAAGTAAAAGAAGTTTTGGCTCGTCACGCTGATGATATGTGCGAAACTTGCGCAAAAATCAAAGAACTACAAGACTACTTTACCGACAAATCTATTTGGATTATCGGTGGTGACGGCTGGGCAAACGATATCGGTTACGGCGGTATTGACCACGTATTGGCTCAGAACAAAAATGTTAACATTCTTGTTCTTGATACCGAAGTTTACTCAAACACAGGCGGTCAGGCATCTAAATCAACTCCGACCGGTGCGGTTGCAAAATTTGCAACAGGCGGTAAACCGACTTATAAGAAAAATATGGGCTTGATGAGTATGTCTTACGGTTATGTATACGTAGCATCAGTAGCTTTGGGTGCAGACAGAGGTCAAACTCTTAAAGCATTCCAAGAAGCTGAGGCTTATGACGGACCGTCAATCATCTTTGCTTACGCACCTTGTATCGCACACGGTATTGATATGTCTAAAACTCAGACAGAACAAAAACGTGCGGTTGAAGCAGGATACTTCCCGCTTTACAGATACAATCCCGCTAATGAACAACCGTTCACTTGGGACGCAAAAGATCCGAAAGGAAGCTATCAAGACTTTATCAGATCGGAAGGTCGTTACAAATCATTGTTGAAAACGAACCCCGAAGCTGCCGAAGGCTTGTACGCACAAGCTGAACAAGACGCTGCAAAACGTATGGAAGTATACAAAGCAGTCGGCGAATTGATGAAGTAGTTTTCTTTTATCAATAAAATAAATTATGAGATTCTTCAAAATTTGAGGAATCTCATAATTTTTTGTCAAAAAATTTTTTTACGTATTTTATTAGTTATATGATTACAAGTATAAGACCATATAATATTAACAATATTTATCAACCGAAATTTACGGCAAATAAGAAACCTAACGAATATATGGTTTCTATAAGTTATGATAATTTCACACAAGATGTCTTGAACGATTTATTGGAAGAATGGGACGAAAAAGGTCTTGTAGACGACGGTGATTCTATGTTCATTATGCCGCAAAGTCATTTTAAAACAGCTGCAAAGTATGACAAAAGGTTATCAAAAACCTATCCGAGAGCAAATCTTTCTAAAAATGGTTTTGCAGTAACTTTAATGGATAAAGATGGCGGCATAAAAACCGAGGCACTCAAATACTTTGATCCTCGCGTCATGTCGGTACTGAAAATAACTCATTCCTTAAAGAATAACGTTCCGTATATATTCGGGATTGATACCATATACGATGACATATAAAAAATTTAAGGAATTAATCAAGTTCCGCAATTTTATCCGTAACTTCTTCAGGTAAGCCAGCGGTCGGGTTATTCAAAAGTTCAACGGTTTCACGATTTTGAGCATCCTGCATTAACAAATCGTTTTCAACAGACAACTGCATCAAACGTCTTTTTGTCAAATCCGCCTGTTCTTGTTTCAGGTTATTATAAATTTTTGAAACTTCTCTGTTTTCGTCAGCGCGTGAACTTATGGAATGCAACAACCCGCCTGCCAACAATATTGCGGGCGACCAATCAAGCGATACTGCACCGATTTCTTTTAGTGCGGGAGGGGTTTTTTCTCCCAATTTCAACAGTCCGTTTTTCGCACTCTGAATATATTTATTGTTGTTTAAGAATTTATCGGCTCTGCCTGCAAATCTTTGCATAAATTCGGGTGCTTTTATCTGTCCTAATTTGTTAAATCCTTTACCTGCAAGCATCAATACACCAAAACCTGCAGCTAATTTGCCGAACATTTCAAGTATCGGATGTTCATCATTAAATTTTCTGATTGAATATGATTTATCTTCGAGTTTATTCAAACCGACTCGCATCAAATCAAGAGCTGCGAGTCCTGCCGTCCAAGCTGCACCTACTTTCAAGCCTTTGGCTGCTCTTGCACCCAACCCCGTCATCTCTTTTGAAAAGATTTTAGGTGAAGTAAATTCATCTTTCAATATTGCAGAACCCAAGCCGGCTGCGATAGGTGCGGAATAAAATAATGCATTTGTAATTTTTCGGTTTCGTTCATGCTTCCCGTTCATTGAGGCTTCCATATACGCCATTTTTTTTATCGAATTGTCGTCCAAAGAAATAATAGCATCTACACTGTCCTGATATCCCTTGAATGACGGGTTTATTGAAGAAACTTGCATATTACACACACCTTTCACTAAGTTTATTATACTCATGTAAAACCCAAAAGTAAAATTTTTTGACATAATTTCAAAATATTGTTAAGAATATTTACAACCGACCGTATTTTTTATATGCTTAAAGAATGACAAAGTTTTACATTCATACAATGGGCTGTAAATCCAACCAGTTTGAAGGCTCAATAATAAAAGAAAATTTGACAAAGAACGGATTTGTAGAAACCCAAAACATTGAAGATGCTGATTTTTACATACTTAATTCCTGCTCGGTTACGCACAAAAGCGACAACGAGGCTCTTTATCTTTTGAGAAATGCCAAACACAAAAATCCGAATGTAAAAAACATAATAACGGGTTGTGTTGCGCAAATAGAAAAAGAAAAACTTCTTGAATACGATTTTGTGGATATGGTTGTCGGAAATGACGAAAAATTAACTATTTATGAGATTCTTCGACAGTTTTGTCATTCTGAGCGAAGCGAAGAATCTCATAACTTACCGCTTGACGTATATGTTTCTGATATTATGCTTCAGAAAGATTTCAACAAAATCGTTCTTGAGGACATGACAAAAACTCGAGCAAGCCTAAAAATTCAAGACGGCTGTGATAACAGATGCTCATATTGCATAATTCCGTTTGCAAGAGGAAAAAGTCGAAGCGCGGATATTGAATTTATAATTGAACAGATTAACAATTTTGCAAATCATGGGTTTAAAGAAGTTGTTCTGACAGGCATTCATATCGGGCAATGGGGAAGGGATATAGGGCTAAAGTTTGAAGATTTGATAAAAGAAATTGAAAACAATACGACAATCGAAAGATTTCGCCTCGGGTCGCTCAATCCGCTTGAAATTACGGACGAACTTCTTGAAATTCTAAAAAATTCAAAAAAATTCTGCCCGCATTTTCATCTTTCATTGCAATCGGCTTGCAATAAAACCCTAAAATCCATGAACAGATTTTACAAAGTTGAGGATTATCTTGAGCAGATAGAAAAAATTAATTCAATGTTTGACCTGCCGTTTTTGGGCAGTGATATAATTACGGGATTTGCGGGTGAAAGTGAGGAAGATTTTAATATTACCGTTGAAAATTTGAAAAAATCAGGATTGACTCAAATTCATACATTCCCGTATTCGATTCGTGAAGGAACAGTCGGAGCAAAAAGCCCAAATCAGGTTGACGAAAAAGTCCGTCAAATAAGAGCTGACGTTGTAAAAGCACTTTCTGCGCTAAAACATAAGGAATTTATAGAAAAAAATATCGGTACGGTAAGAGAAATCTTAATCGAAAAACACCCCGACAAAAAAACAGGTATGTTGAAAGGGGTTACGAGAAATTATTTGACTGTTTTGACAAATTCAAAAGACGAAAGTTTGTTCAATACAATTCAAAAAGTTAAAATAACAAAGTTTGAAAACGGGAAAATTTTCGGGGAATTGCTCTTGTCCGATATTTAATTTTATTGTATAATCTTTGAGAGGAAAAATTATGGGATATAAAATTTTATCAAAAAAAGAAATTTGCCCTAATCAGTTTGAAATAACCATTGATGCGCCTTATGTAGTCAGAAACGCTAAAGCAGGGCAGTTTATCATATTTAGAGCAGATGAAAATTCTGAACGAGTTCCGCTTACGATTGCTGATGTTGATAAGGAGAGAGGCGAACTTACGCTTGTATTTATGGCAGTGGGTTATTCGACAAAAAAACTTGCAGCGATTAATGTCGGAGAAGAAATTCATGATATCGTAGGGCCTTTAGGACAGCCGACTCACATAAAAAAATACGGAACGGTTGTATGTCTTGCCGGCGGATATGGAGCTGCACCATGCTATTTGATTGCAAAAGCGTTCAAAGAAGCGGGGAATAAAGTTTACATGATTATGGGTGCAAGAACGAAGGAATTAATTTTTTGGCAGGATAAGATGAAAGATGCCTGTACAGAGCTTTTTATAACAACCGATGACGGAACTTTGGGCGAAAAAGGATTTGTCACTCAAGTTTTACAAAGAATTATGAATACCGAAAAAGTTGATTACGCAATAGCTGTCGGACCTATGCCAATGATGAGAGCAGTGGCGGATTTAACCCGTGATAAAGGGATTTATACTGAGGCAAGTATGAAC
>CADBNI010000036.1 GCA_902795965.1 uncultured bacterium | reverse complement strand
GTGACAACTTTGACCCCCTCTCCTCGTCGCGTCAGGCTTTGCCTAACGCTCCTTTCCTCTCCCTCAAGGGGCGAGGAAGATAGTTAATTTTTGTAATATGAGTCGACTATCCTTGGTGATTTACACCGTCGGGATTTTTACGCAGAATTCGGTGCGTTTGTTTTCTTCACTTTCAACGATTATTTCTCCGCCATGGGATTTGACAATCTGCTGAGAAAGATAAAGCCCCAGCCCCGTCCCGATTTTGCGGAATTTTTTTGCCGCGGAATAATATTTGTTAAATATCAGTTTTAATTCGTTTTTCGGAATCCCTTGTCCGTAATCTATAACGGAAATAGTTACAAATCCGGGTATTTCACCCGTTGTAATATCTATATTCTCCTTAGTGTTACTGTGAGAAATCGCGTTGGAAATCAGATTTTTGATTACTCTTTCAAGTTGAAGAGGATCAGCCGTAACTTTTATGTCGCGTTTTGATTCGTAATTGATTTGTATACCCGAATTGTTTGCAATAGCTTGAGTTTGAGCAATTATATCGGTCAAAAATTTGTCTAACATAATATTTTCTTTAACCAATTTTATACCCGTTTCTTTTATTTTGTAAGTTTCCAAAATTATTTGTACAAGTTCTATAAGTTCGCTGTTAGAGTTTTTCATATTTAAAAGTGCGACTTTTTGCTTGTCATTTATTTCCCCGAATTTTCCGTCAAGTAAAAAGTTCAAAATGTTTGATTCTGCAACGATAGGAACTTTCAAATCATGCGTCAGTGTTGCGACGAAATCTTCTTTTAATGTTTCGATTTCGCGTTCGTTTGTAACGTTTTTAATAAGGATTACGAAACGTTTTTTATCGTCATCAAGTGAAAGTTTTATGGTATTCATGACAAAGTTGTTTGTGGGTGTGTGTTTGATAAAAACATCAGTATTTTTGGCTTTTTTAATCGGTGTATCGTCACTGATTTGTATAAAATCAAAAACATTTTTTCCTATAAGTTCATTTCCTTTTATTCCGAACCATTCGCAAACCTGTGGAGTTACCCGAAGAATAATACTCTTGTCGTTGATAATCAAAATTCCGTCAGAAAGAGAATTTATGACGGATTCAAGAAGTTTGTTCTGGCGCATAAGTTCCGTTTGATATTCGACAATCATTTTTTCGCGGTCGTTAAGGGTTTCTACCATTCGGTTAATGCTATCGGTTACATTTTGGTATGTAGGGTGGTAAATTTCGTCAATTTTTGTGGTCAAATTTCCGTATCTGACTGAGTTTACGGTATTTGTAACAATGCCTAAATAGTCGTTAATCTTTGACCAACGCTTGTTTGTCTGTCTTGTTATAATAAAAAGCAGTATAAATACAATAATTATTCCGAAATTTATTAAATACCAAAGCATTTGTTTTTCACCTCTCTTTATGGTAGAATTATAACAGAGAAGGGGAGTTTTGTATATGCTTCAATTACCCGATACGATAAAAATGGTTATAACAGATTTTGACGGCGTGGTTACGGATAATTGCGTTTATGTGAATGAAGATTTTACAATGTCAAGAAAGCTCAATTTTAAAGACATTATGGGATTTTTTATTCTCAAAAAAAACGGTTATAAAATCGGAATAATTTCGGGTGAAAAAAATTCCGCAATCGAGGCGATTGCTCAAAAATTTCAGGTTGATGAAGTTTTTCAAAGTATCAGAATAAAAATAGATGTTTTAAAAAATATTCTTGAAAAATATAATCTTTCAAAAGATGAATTTGTTTATATCGGTGATGATATCAACGATTTGGAGTGTTTGGAATTTGCAAAATACAAAATTACCGTTCCGCATGCGGTCAGCAAAGTGAAAAATGTTGAAGGTATACAAATTACGGAAAACGAGGCGGGGAGCGGGGCTTTCAGAGAGGTAGCGGATTGTTTGATAAAATAAAATCGGTTATAAATATGATTTTAACGATTAGTAATTCAATCGACACTTATAAAGAAGATACGGTTGTTCAATCTTTGCCGTCACTTGCCAATGTTAATCGTGCGAAAAAATGTATTGAAAGAAATAAATACGCTGATGCCGAAAAGATTTTGACGGATACTCTCGAAATTACCGATAAAGACGCGCTTGTGTACAAATATCTCGGTCTTGTGTATGAAAGGACGGGAAGACTTGATTTGGCGGTGGAAAATTATCAAAAATCCGCCGATATAGACCCGCAGGACAAGAGTATTTGGCAAAAATTGGGTTTTGCACTTGTCTCAACGGGTCAATTTGAACGCGCCGAAAAATCCTTTGAAAATGCAAACAAAGTTCAGGCAGGGAATTCCGATACGTTTACGGGTTGGGGTATGGCTTTGATGAAGATGCAAAATTTTCCCGCAGCGCATGAAAAATTTGCAATAGCCTCAAAAATCAACAAGTATAACTTTTCTGCCGTATTTTTGGGTGCGGTTATGGAAATTAAGCTGGGGCTTTATGACAAGGCTGAAAGTAAATTGATGTTTTTGGTCGGCGCAAGCCCGAATGAAAGCAATACTTTTGAACTTGCAAGGCTGAAAGCCATAAAAAATGACTTTGAGGATACTGTTTTTTACGCTCAAAAATCTCTTGCTTACAACCCGAACATGCTCCCCGCATACATTCTTTTGGGGCAGGTTTATGCGGAAAAATCCGAAAAGGAAAAATCTCTTGAAAGTTTTGAAAAAGCTGATGAAAAAAATCTCGCCTCTCCAAGTCTCTATCTTGAATGGGGAAAAGCTCTCGAAAAATTTGAACGGCATGCCGAGGCAAAAGCAAAATTGCTAAAAGCGTTGGAATGGGACGGTGAAAATATCGAAACTCTTTCGTATTTGGCATTGTGCCATGTTTCACTGAACGAATTTGAAGAAGCAAAACCGATTTTGAATAAAGTTTTGGAAAAAGAACCCGAAAATAAAACGGCTAAACGTGCTTTGGCAATAACGGAATTTGAAAACGGCAATATTGATGATGCTTTGAAAATGTTTAGGGCTGATGATGAAAATGCCGTAAATTGTTATTATATTGCAAAATGTTACGAAAAAAAAGGTGATGATACAAAGGTTCGAGAATATTATAATTCCGCAATTTTCAACAATAACAGGTACACAACCGCATACATTGATTATGCTAAATATCTTATTGATAAAGAAGATTATGCTGAAGCTCAAAGAAAGCTGAGAAAAGCACTCAAATCAGATGAAAACAATGTTGATTTGTTAAATTTGATGTTTTATGTAAGTTACATACTTGTCAAAGTAAGTCTTTATGAATATAATGTGAAGGAAACACTTTCGATTGCGGAAAAAATCGAAAGCCTCGGTACATTTGAATACCCCGAACAGAAGCAGGAATTGATGAGCTTTTTGCGGGAAAGAGATTAAAATTGCGAAAGATAATTGTTCAAAAATTCGGTGGAACGTCTGTTGCCGATACAGAGAAAATAAAAAATGTTGCCAAAACGGTTATAAAAGAAAAACAAAACGGCAATGACGTTGTGGTAGTTGTTTCCGCAATGGGGCATACAACGGATTATCTTGTTAAAATGGCAAAAGATTTGAGTCCTAATCCTTCGGGCAGGGAAATGGACATGCTCCTTTCTACGGGAGAGGGGGTTTCGATAGCTTTGCTTGCAATGGCAATTCAAGCCGAAGGTTATGATGCGGTCAGTTTTAATGCTATGCAAATCGGGATTATGACCGAAAATGTTCATTCCAAAGCAAGAATTGTCGATATTAAAACAGAAAAATTAAGAAAAAATCTTAAAGAAGGTAAAATCATTGTCGTTGCAGGATTTCAGGGGGTAACCGAGGACGGCGAAATTACGACTCTCGGACGAGGCGGGTCGGATACTTCGGCTGTCGCGCTTGCAGCGGCTTTGAATGCAGAAAGATGCGATATTTATACTGATGTGGAAGGGGTTTACACGACCGATCCGCGAGTTGTTCCGAATGCTTCAAGACTTGATGAAATTTCTTACGAAGAAATGCTTGAATTAGCGCATGCTGGTGCGAATGTTCTTCACCCCCGCAGTGTCGAAACCGCCAAGCAGTTTAATGTTCCTATGAGAGTCAGGAGCAGTTTTAAACTTGAAAATAAAGGTACTTTAATATTAGGAGTTGAAAAAATGGAAATTTATAAACCCGTTGCAGGTGTTGCGGCAGATTTGTCGCAGGCAAGAATTGTAGTTTGTGATGTACCGGACAAACCGGGTGTTGCCGCAAAAATATTTACATCTCTTGCAAAAGAAAATATTTCCGTTGATATGATTATTCAGTCATATGCAAGAAAGACTTCCAATACAAATGATATTGCATTTACCGTAGATTTGGCAGATTTGCCCAAGACCAGAGCGGCTTTGGAAATCTTGAAACCGCAGGTTAATCCGACAGGTGATATTCAAGTTAATGATAATATCGCAAAAGTTTCTATTGTCGGTGCGGGTATGATTGACCGTCCGGGTGTTGCGTCAAAAATGTTTGAAACCCTTGCACAACAAGGAATTAATATCAGAATGATTTCTACAAGTGAGATAAAAATCAGTTGTCTTGTAGATAAAGAAGATGCAAAACGCGCAGTTCAGGCACTTCATAAGGTTTTTGAACTGGAATCCGACGTAACCGCCGAGGTAAAAGGCGATTTGCCTGATGTTTAAGGTTAGGTGAGATAATATGCATAGGCGTGATTTAATAGCAGAGGGTGACTTGTCACCCTCTTTTAATATTTTAAATCTTGTAGTAGTTTCTTAGCTGCTCAACTCCGATATGTACTTATCAAACTTACCCCACTTATCTTACTTACCTAACTTCAAAAAAAAGGAGTCCGAAGACTCCTGTTGGAATTAAGAATAGCTGGAAGTATGAAAAAGATTTATATTATTATTAAATAGAATAAGTGTTATTTATACAATTACCCATTAGTCTAATATAAATTTTCCAACTTACTTATTTAAATTTTTATAATATTACCCATGCTTCCATATATTTTTGCGGGGTGAATTGGCTCTCATATAGCAATAAGTGTAGTTTTGGCACTTTATGCTCAAACTCAATAAACTTAATATTTTTACCCTTCTTAATATTTTTTAACAAAAGGGGTTGACAAATAAAAAATAACAGTATATAGTGAAAATGTTAGATGAAGTGTTAAATAAACACTTAATAAAAACCTCAGAGAGGAGGAACAAAAATGATAACAATTAATCCCGTAAAATTTAATAATATAAAACCGATAACTTTCGGTGAAGGAAATTTAAACAACATTACCCCTGATGTGGGTATTTTATCCCTGCAAAACCCAAACGCGAAAATTAATTTTGAGAACGACGTAAACCGTGCAAGACGTGCGGATATGGTTCAGTCCTCAAATGTGTTTGACGCCATTGGCGAAAAACTTCGCAAGACTTATAATATACTTTTTTCACCCAGAGATAATGCTAATCACCCCCATGTTGCTTATCTCGCTTAAACGAACTTCATTATGTTATCGATAAAAAATATCTCCCGCAAGGGGGATATTTTTTTTATCAAAAAGTAAAGTTAAAGCACTTCACTCACCAAACTCACTATACTCACGCTTAAATATTTGCTCCGCCGTCTTGCATTTTTTTTAGAACTTTTTTCCCGCCCTCTTTTTCTCTTGCCAGCGACAAAGCAAAATCGGTTGCCTCTTTATCGCGATTTATAGCCTCTTTCAATCCTGTCATCTCATCAAGAGTTAAATTGGGCAAAAGTGAACCGTCAGAATTAAGATAAATTTTAAAAATCTTTTGTGACATAAAATCAAATCCCGGCAACCCCATTTTCAGAGCATACCATTTGTAAAACTGATGCGCCATATAATACGGGTCAATTTCGCCGTTGCGCATTACAAAAACGGGTTTTGATTTTAGTGAAAATCCCGATTGAGTTACAAAATTCAGGTAAATTGCCTCAAGTCCCTCAAGCGGTGTGATAAAACCTTCTTCTTCTTTAATAACACCCAAAATTTTATCGGCATTGTCGATTTTTACGACTTTAGTGCCTTTGGTTTTGATGTATGCCAAGAGTTTTTCGGGGTCGTTATTGCAGTTTTTTACGATATCGCGAACGTTATTCTTAACCAATTCGATATTTTTTTCGGTTTCGGAATTTAAAGTCATAGTAACCGTTCCCGAAACAACGGTTTTTGATGTGGAATTTTTGCTTGAAGTTTTGAGGTGTTTGCTCAATTTTCTTTTTAAAGATTTTTCCTGCATTTCAAGGAAAAAGTAAATAATTTTTTGCAAAGTATTCATAACGTAATTATACAATATTATTTTATATCTGTAAAATTATTCATAAAAATTGAAATTTTGTGGTAATTCTTTTTCAATCAGTTTTGCCAACTCGGAAAATTTAATCTCGAAAGCGTTTGCCAATTTCCATAATGTTGTGATTTTTGTGTCCGTTGTTCCGTTCTCGAGCCTTGATAGCAAACCGTTTCCGATATCAAATTCAAAAGAAAATTTATTTATGCCCTTGTTCAGTTTTTGTCGTTCTCGAAAAACGATTTTTCCGATTGCCTTGAGCAAAACTTTTTTCTTCTGTTCCATTATTTCCAAATCGTCCATATTACAATTTTATACTTCATAGATTACAAGGTATTGACTATAATCAATAGGTGAGTTATAATGAAATAAGAAAGGCGTATTTTATGAAAAAGACAATAGCTTTTACTTTGGCTGAAGTATTGGTTACATTAGGAATAATTGGTGTTGTCGCAGCTTTGACGTTGCCGACTGTTATAAAAAAGTATCAAAAATATGTAATCGCAAACCAATTAAAAACTACATATTCTTTAATTTCACAATCTATTCAAATGTCACAAGCAAATATTGAAGATTCTGATTGGGTAAAAAATATTGATAACAAAAGTATTTCGGACTATTCTTCGGAAGAAAAAATTGAAGATTTTGAGAAATATATAACAGGAAATTTAAAGAAAACAAAAGTTTACGGGTTTATAATTCCTGACAACTCTCCTTATAAATTTCCCACTTATAAAAATATGAACAATAACCGCGTTGCTCCAACAACAGGCAGCGGAAGTCGATTTTATACCGTAGAGCTTGTGAACGGAAGTTTTATTTTTGTAAATGTAAGTGCCAGTACTGATGGAACTGTAACGGTTCCGTATATTTTTGCTGATGTAAACGGTAAAAAAGGACCTAATGTTTATGAAAAAGACTTATTTTTCTTTTTAATAAATGGTAGAGGGCAATTATATATGCCCGGACATCTGAGTAATAGAGAAAAAATACTTTCTGATTGTACACATTCTCAAAATATGTATGGAATAACCTGTCAATCATTAATTATGCATGACGGCTGGCAAATAAAAGACGATTACCCTTGGTAATGCCATGATGTCTCCTTCTCCCCTACGTGGGAGAAGGTGCCCAGAGGGCGGATGAGGGGGTTAGATTACAGCCTTATAAATCTTATCCAAAACCCCATTAAAATTATTATTTAAATCATTATTCCAAAATCTTAATACTTTATACCCCTGTTCTTCAAAAAATTTATTTCTTTTTTCGTCATATTCAATTTGTTCAAAATGCCCTGAGCCGTCTAATTCTATTATTACCCTTTTATCAAAACAAACAAAATCAACAATATAATTACCTATTGGCACTTGTCTGCGAAATTTCACATTACAAAATCTTCTGTCCCGTAAATTTTTCCATAATTTTTGTTCAAATTCAGTCATATTTTGTCTTAAATTTTTTATATTGTTTTTGTTCATAAATTAATTATAGCATAAATCCCCCTCACCCATTTTGCTAAACTCACATTCGTTCGTTAAGCAAAATTACCCTCTCCCACCTTGGGGAGAGGGTGACAACGGCAGCTTTTTAACTTAAAAATTCCACTCACCCTTCGGATACCCTTCTTCCATACTGGGGAGAGGGGGATGTTGCTTTGTGTTTTAAATTTTGACAGATATTAAATTTGTATAAAGATTGTAAAAAATACACTTGCTTTTTATTTTTATTTAATCTATAATGTAATTGTGAAAAAAATCACGATTTAAAAAGGAGAAAATAAATGGCTACAAAAAGCACAAAATCAACTAAAAAAACAGTTGAAAAATTGGAAAAGACTTTGAACAAGTCTACACTTGTTGACACTTCCGAACAGTTGGAATTGTTAATCGAAAGAGTTAAAAAGGCTCAAAAGATTTATGCAACTTACTCACAAGAACAAGTTGATGCAATCTTTAAAGCGGCTGCTACCGCTGCTGACAAAGCTCGTATCCCTCTTGCTAAAATGGCGGTTGAAGATACGGGTATGGGTGTTGTTGAAGACAAAATCATCAAAAACCATTTTGCATCGGAATACATTTACAACAAACACAAAAATGCTAAAACTTGCGGTATTATCAGAGAAGACAAAGCTAACGGTACAAAAATCGTTGCGGAACCTCTCGGAATTTTGGCAGGTATCGTTCCTACCACAAACCCGACTTCTACCGCTATTTTTAAATCATTGATTGCATTAAAAACAAGAAACGCAATCATTTTCTCACCTCACCCCCGTGCTGCAAGATCAACCATTGCTGCGGCAAAATTGGTTTTGGAAGCTGCGGTTAAAGCAGGTGCTCCCGAAGATATTATCGGTTGGATTGATGTTCCCTCTGTTGAACTTTCAAGTCAATTAATGAAACACCCCAACATTGATTGTATCTTGGCAACAGGCGGGCCGGGAATGGTCAAAGCTGCATATTCATCAGGCAACCCCGCGCTCGGTGTAGGTCCCGGAAACACTCCCGCAGTTATTGATGAAACTGCTGACATAAAAATGGCTGTTTCTTCAATACTTATGTCAAAAACTTTCGATAACGGTATGATTTGCGCTTCCGAACAATCGGTAATCGTTGTTGACAAAGTTTATGAAGAAGTAAAAAAAGAATTTGAATACAGAGGTGCATATCTCGTAAACAAATCCGAAATGAAAAAATTGTTGGATTTGCCTTTGATTGATCCCCAAAGAGGAACTGCAAACGCTAAAGTAGTAGGTCAAAGCGCACATACAATCGCTGAAATGTCAGGATTTGATATTCCCGAAACTTCAAAAATTCTTTTGGTTGAAAGACCTTCAGTAGATTGGAACGATCCGTTCTCAAGAGAAAAATTGTCCCCCGTACTTGCTATGTACAGAGCAAAAGATTTTGATGAAGCTGCTGAAATGGCTTACGAATTGGTTTCAAAAGGCGGTGCAGGTCATACTTCGGTTATTTACACAGATCCCCGCACAAGCGAAAGAATTGATTTCTATTCCAAAAAAATGCCGACTTGCAGAATTTTGGTAAACTCACCTTCATCACAAGGCGGTATCGGCGATTTGTACAACTTCAAACTTGAACCGTCATTGACATTGGGCTGCGGATCTTGGGGCGGCAACGCTGTTTCGGGTAACGTAGGCGTAGAACACTTACTTAATTACAAAACTGTTGCAGAAAGGAGAGAAAATATGCTCTGGTTTAAAGTTCCGCCGAAAGTTTACTTCAAAAGAGGTGCGGTTGATTTGGCACTCAGAGAATTGCAAGGCAAAAAACGTGCGTTTATCGTTACTGACAGATTTTTGTTTAACTCGGGTGCGGTTGACAGCATAGTTAACGTTTTGGACGAAATCGGCATTGATCACCAAATCTTCTTTGATGTTAAACCTGATCCGACATTGTCTACAATTAATCAGGCTATGGAAATTATCAGACCTTACGAGCCGGATGTAATCATCTCATTGGGTGGCGGTTCGCCGATGGATGCAGCTAAAATTATGTGGTTGTTGTACGAACAACCCGATACAAACTTTGAAGATATCGCAATGAGATTTATGGATATCAGAAAAAGAATTTGTCGTATTCCAGATTTGGGTAAAAAGGCTACTATGGTTGCTATCCCGACTACTTCTGGAACGGGTTCGGAAGTTACTCCGTTTGCAATTATTACCGATGACGAAACTCACGTAAAATATGCAATCGCAGATTATGCATTAACTCCGAATATGGCAATCATTGACCCGAACTTTGTTGACGGTATGCCTAAAGGTTTGACCGCAGCATCAGGTATTGACGCTTTGGTACACGCAACTGAGGCTTATGTATCTTGTATGGCTACAAACTTTACAAATTCTAATGCATTGGAAGCAACAAAACTTGTATTCAGATATTTGGAAAGATCTTGGAGAGAAGGCGCAAACGATCCTCAGGCAAGAGAAAAAATGCACTATGCCGCAACAATAGCAGGTATGGCATTTGCAAACTCGTTCTTGGGACTTTGCCACTCAATGGCTCACAAATTGGGTGCAATGTTCAGCATTCCTCACGGTGTTGCAAACGCATTGTTAATCAGACAGGTAATCAAATACAACGCAGTTGACTGCCCGAGAAAACAAGCAATCTTCCCGCAATACAAATTCCCGAATGCAAAAGCAAAATATGCTCAAATTGCTGATGAGTTGGGATTGGGCGGTAAGACTGAAGATGAAAAAGTTGAATTGTATATTAAGGCAATCGACAAATTGATGAAGTCGGTAAATCTTCCTAATTCAATTCAAGATTTTGGTGTAACTGAAAAAGACTTCTACGCAAAACTTGATGAAATGGTAGAATTGGCATTTGACGATCAATGTACGGGCGCAAACCCTGCATATCCTTTGATGAAAGATATCAAAGCAATCTATGAAGACGCCTTCAAAGGTGTTGTAAGAGATTACTACCCGACATCAAAGAAATCCAAATAGTTTGGAATAAAATAAAAACCGAACCGCTCATTTGAGCGGTTCGGTTTTGTTATCAGATTATATATCCATGTGACTCTATTTACCTACACAGAGGACCCCGTCTTGGGTCTTCTTGAAGTCGTCGCTCGAGCCACCATCGCCAAAGCGCACGAACCACGCGTGGTGCGCATTGCTCTCTGACGACGACCAAAAAACGCCGGTGGTCGGAATTCCGTCCTGCCCTTTCTTTCCATAGAGTTCAAGAAGTTTGTCCTTATCCGGAAGTTTCATGTCTATGGCATCACATGCATCTATTGCTCCCTGCCAGTAATCCTTGTTCACGCACCAACTATAATTTTCAGAACACGGTGTTGGATACGTTGCAGGTTCGTATTCCGTTATTTGCTTAACACATGTTCCGTCACTTAATTTTGTTCCCGAACAACCCGTTCCGAATGCGGCTATGTTAAAACTTCTGATGTCGTTTTTCTTATCTGCCTGTTGTGAATTCGGACCACTTTTGCCGTTCACATCAACCACATAATCTATTATTGATGTTACATCAGTTGTATATGGAAATTCTTTAGTTTTTCCTCCTCCGACAGTTAAACTCTTTTTTGATGCCGTTACTCTCGAACCAACATCATAGGATGTCGAATTTGGGTTGAAATAATTAAGAATAATTGCACCACCGTCTGCAAGTACCAAACCTACGTTATCTGTATCAGATGTTTTTGCTTCGCCGTTTACACTCTTTTTAATCTGCAAATCTTTACCTTTTTTGGCATTACTAACGTCATATTCTTCTCCGTTTGTATCAATAACTTTTGCAGTCGGCCAACACTCTGCAATATGACTACTATCACATCTTTTTGCAATTTTTAAATAATTCTGTAACTCATCTACAAATGCATCTGTATCATTGTACGTAGTATTCAAAAGTCCGTGCGCCCTCATCTGTTCCATAGCTTGAGTAATCTTTTGCGCAATGTTTGCTTCGCGTTCGGAATTAACCCGTTCGTTGACATTTTGAATTAAAATAGGCATCGTTATTGCAGCAACAACACCGATAATGCCTAATGTGATTAGCACTTCTGCTAAAGTAAAACCTTTGTTCATAGTTACCTCTTTCTTTTTCCGTATTTTATCAATATTTACGTCTTTGTATTACTGGAAATAATCCAGTAACATTACGGTGCTATATCCAGTAAAATTTACAAATGGATGAAGATGTTGTGTATTCAAATTTAGGAAAACGTATTAAACATTTGCGAATAAATGCGCATCTTACCCAAGAAAAACTTGCGGAAAAGTCCGAAATCAGCCTTGATTATCTCGGCAAAATTGAAGTGAATATAAACAAACCGGGGTTAAAAACTCTCATAAAAATTTCTAACGCCCTTGATGTTCCGATAAAAGAAATATTCAATTTTCCGACTTGACAACGGGCTATTTCTTATTTATCATAAAGGAACGGCGACATGGCCAAGTGGTAAGGCAGAAGCCTGCAAAGCTTTTATCCCCCGGTTCGAATCCGGGTGTCGCCTTTTTTGATTTTTAAATTTATTTAAATATAATAAAGCCTTCGACTTAGTCGAAGGCTTTATGGTGGACGATACAAGGCTCGAACTTGTGACCCCTTGAATGTCGTTCAAGTGCTCTACCAACTGAGCTAATCGTCCGCTCTGTATATTCTATAAAGAACTTACATATTTGTCAATATCTTCCAAAGTATTCATCTCTGTTGCGGCTATGAGAATTTTTTTATTACTCAATTTCAAACCGCCAATGATACCGTTAGCCTTCAATTTAGACAAAAACTTGTCGGAATCTTCTACTTCAATAACAAATTCGTTATAAAAATTCTTATTAACCGTCTTTACACCTTTTTGAGCAAGTTTCTCGGACAAAACGTGAGCATTTTTTGCCGACAAATAACCCGCCTGACGAAATCCCTTTTCGCCCGTAACGGTCAGATAAAGTGTCGCACAAAGCCCGATTAATGCCTGATTTGAGCAAATATTACTCGTTGCTTTTTCCCGCTTGATATGTTGTTCTCTTGTCTGAATTGTCAGGCAATAAGCTGGATTTCCGTCTGCATCAACCGTTCTGCCCGCAAGCCTTCCGGGCATTTGGCGCATATATTTTTCTCTACAAGCCAAAAATCCTGCGTGAGGCCCGCCAAAACTCATCGGAATACCCAATGTCTGCACGTCACCGACTACGATATCCGCATCACGAGGCGGTTCAAGTATTGAAAGGCTTGAAACGTCAACACAAACTATAAAGATTGTATCAGGTTTTGAAAATTCCTTGATTTCTCCGTAAAAATCAGGGTTTTGGACAAGTACGCATGCCGCATCTTCCGTATTTTTCGGAAAATCTTCAAAGAATGAAACCTCAATCTCGTTTGCCCAACAGTAAGTTTTGATTACTTTGATGTATTCGGGATTAAGTTTGTTTGACACAAGAGCCTTATTTTTCTTGGAAATTCTGACTGCCATCAAAATACTTTCTGCACAAGCCGTTGCAGCATCATACATTGTGGCATTTGAAATATCCATACCCGTCAGACGGCAAATCATTGTTTGAAATTCGTACATAACCTGCAAAGTACCCTGTGAAATTTCGGGCTGATACGGCGTATAAGAAGTTAAAAATTCAAACCTGTTTGCAACCTGCGAAATGCAGGCAGGAATGAATTTGTTGTAAGTTCCCGCACCCAAAAACGAAATATAATCAGTATTATTCTTTTTAGCTAAAGTTTTTATTTGTCTTTGAGTTTGTGCCTCACTTATCGCATCATCAAGCTCAAGCGTAGCCATACGAGCTTTTTGCGGAATTTGTTTGAACAAATCCTCAATGGAGCTTTCATTGATGCTTTTAAGCATTTCTTGTTTTACGTCGTCGTTATGTACCAAAAAGTTTTTCATTTTCTATTCCAATTCTGCTTTATAGTCTGTGTAAGTTAACAAATCATCTGTTTCATTTTCGCCTGTTGCTTCAATTTTGACAAGCCAACCTTTTTCAAAGCTGTCTTCGTTTAAAATTTCGGGAGCATCAACGGCTTCGTTGTTTGCGGCAACGATTTTTCCGCTTATGGGCATGTAGATTTCGGAGGCAGCTTTTACAGATTCAACCGTAGCGAAAGTTTCGCCTTTTTTAAATTCCGCTCCGATTTCAGGCAATTCCAAAAATACAATGTCGCCCAACTGTTCAACCGCATAGTCGGTCAAGCCGATTGTGAAAGTTTTGTCTGCATTTTCAAGCAAAAATTCGTGAGATTTTGTGCATAAAATTTTTTCGGTAATACTCATTTATTTCTCCTTATAATTTAATTCTGTTTCGTTTTTCAACGAAGGGACGTTTTACCACTTCCGCATCGTGAAGTTTTTCTCTTATCATAACCTGTACTGTTGCGCCCGTACAAATTTCTTTATCATTTTTTACATAGGCTAAAGCTATGTTGGCTTTCAAAACGGGAGAAGGACCTCCGCTTGTTATGTGTCCGACTTTTTCGCCTTTAAAATACACTTCGTATTCGTGTCTTGCTATTGATTTGTCAAGCATTTTCAAGCCGATTAGTTTTTTCTGTGTTCCGTTTTGGATTTGATTCATTATGACTTCTTTGCCGTTGTAATCCTCTTTTTTGTCTTTCGGTACGGACCAGGAAAGCCCTGCCTCGATAGGTGTAGTATTTTCGTCCAAATCGTTTCCGTAAAGGTGTAGTGCGGCTTCAAGTCTGAGTGTATCTCGCGCACCGAGTCCGATGGGTTTAATTCCAAACTCTTTTCCGTCCTCGAGTATTTTGTCCCAAAGATATTCCGAGTGCTTGTTTTCAACCAAAAGTTCGTAGCCGTCCTCGCCCGTGTATCCTGTGCGAGAGGCTAAGAGTTTAATTCCTGCAATTTTTGCGGGTTGAATTGTGAAGGATTCCTGCTGAGTTGTTAATCCCATTTTTCTCATAAGTGCATCTGCTTTCGGGCCTTGGACGGCTAAAAGTGAATAGATGTGAGAGAGGTTGTCGATTTTTACGTCAAACTCTTTGCTGTTTCTGACTAACCAGTTCAAATCTTCATCAATTCTTGAGGCATTGCAGATTATGAGGTATTCCAAAATTCCTAATTTATAGATGATTAAGTCGTCGATAAGTCCGCCGTTTTTGTTTGGTAATTGACAGTAAACGGCTTTTTCGTAAGCAAGTTTTGTAATATCTTGTGGAACGACTTTGTTTAAAAATTCAAGAGCGTCTTTTCCTGATACAAAAACTTCTCCCATGTGCGAAACGTCAAACAGTCCGACGTTTTCGCGTACGGTGTTGTGTTCTTCGATAATCGAAGTGTATTGGACGGGCATGTGCCAGCCGGCAAAATCAACCATTTTAGCCCCAAGCCCAACGTGTTTGTCGTGTAAAAAAGTTTCTTTAGTCATAAAAATATCCCCTTAAACTAATTTTGCATACAAATGAGGATATTGTCAATAAATTATTTAGTTTTATAACCAATAAAATAATGTAACACTTTCCTAACGAAATTTTACAAAGGCTGAAACCCTGTTATAACGCTTTTTACATTTCCGCTAACTTTTTATACAGTTCGATTTGTTTTTCCGAGAGGTTTTTCGGGATTATGATTTTTATTTTTGCGTTTAAGTTTCCAAAGCCTCCGCCTGATTTTGGCAAACCAAGGTCTTTTAATCTCAATGACTGACCTGATGAAGTTTTTGGGGGAATTTTTATTCCTATTTTACCGTGTAGTGTTTCTATTTCTTTTTTTGTTCCCAAAACAGCTTCGGGCGGAGTTATTTCAACTTCTTTGGTCAAATCCGAACCGTCAATTTCGTATTCACTGTCTTTGAAATGTACAACGAGGTACAAGTCGCCTTTTCTGCCGTAAGAATCGCTCTGTCCTTCGCCTTTGATGCGGACTTTTTTGCCTTCCGTAATATCGGGCGGAAGTTTTACTTTTATACTTTTTTGTTCGGATTTTATCCCCGTACCTCCGCAAGCACTGCAAAATCCGCCGTTTGGAGGGCATTGAGTACATTTTTCAACATTATTAAATTTTACGGTAATCGGTTTTTTTTCAAACAAATCTTTTGCCGTAATATTCAAAGTCTTTGTTATGTCGAGGTTTTCTGCGGGCGGTTCGGGACGGCGTTTTCTTGATGAAGTTTGTCCCGCAAAATCAAATCCCCCGAAATTCATATTTTGAGCATTTCCGCCCATCATATCGCCGAATAATGAGCTGAAAAAGTCCGAAAATCCGCCCAAATCCTGTCCGTTAAAGCTGAAATTCTGGTAACTTCCGTTTCCGAATCCAAAGTTTTCAAATCCGGGAGGGGGTGTGTAACTTTGTCCTCCTTGCCAGTTTGAGCCGAGGCTGTCGTATCTTTGACGTTTTTGTTTGTCGCCCAAAACCTCATAGGCTTCGTTTATGTCTTTGAATTTACTTTCCGCCTCTCTGGTTTTGTTGACGTCGGGGTGATACTTGCGCGCAAGTTTTCGGTAAGCCGATTTTATTTCGGATTCCGTTGCATCGCGTTTTACACCCAATATATCGTAATAATCTTTATATTCCATTTTATATTTCTCCTTATATTATAATAATATATTTTTTTTAAGTTTTTTTATTTATTAACTATTTTTTAATAAAGTTGGTTAAGTGAGGTAAGTATGTTAAGTCCGATAAGTACTTTACGGGAATAACTTTCTGATACGTACTTACCTTACTTATCTCACTTACCAAACTTATCTTACTTACCAAACTTTTTTATTTGCCAAAAAATTTTTCTTATAATATAATAAACCCATAAGGAGAGTGGATATGGAAACTTTATCAAAAAACGAAGGTTTGATTACAAAGATTATCGGGCCTGTTGTTGACGTTGAATTTCAAAGCGGAGAGCTTCCGGAAATTTATACGGCTTTGCATATATATAAGGAAGACGGTTCATATATTGTTGCCGAAGTTGAACAAATGTTAGGCTCAAATCGTGTCAGAACGGTTGCAATGTCATCAACCGACGGTTTGAAAAGAGGTATGAAGGTTGTTAATACCGGTGAACCTATTAAAATCCCCGTTGGCAAAGCTATTTTGGGCAGAATTTTGAACGTTACGGGCGACCCTGTTGATAAAATGGGTGAAATTCAAACGGATTCTTATCTTCCTATTCACAGAGAATTTCCAAAACTTGTTGATCAAAACACAAATGTAGAAATTTTGGAAACGGGTATTAAGGCAATCGACCTTTTGCAACCTTATCAAAAAGGCGGAAAAATCGGTCTTTTTGGCGGTGCTGGTGTAGGTAAAACCGTTCTTATTATGGAACTTATTCATAATATTGCTCAAGAACATTCGGGGGTTTCGGTCTTTGGCGGTGTAGGCGAAAGAACCCGTGAAGGTAACGACCTTTGGAATGAAATGAAAGAATCGGGGGTTATTGACAAAGTAGCACTGATTTACGGTCAAATGAACGAACCGCCGGGAGCGCGTATGAGAGTCGGACTTTCAGCTTTGACCGCTGCCGAATATTTTAGAGATTTTTCAAAACAGGACGTTTTGTTGTTTATTGATAATATTTTCAGATTTACTCAGGCGGGTTCTGAGGTTTCGGCACTTTTAGGCCGTATGCCTTCTGCCGTAGGTTATCAGCCGACACTTGCAAATGAAATGGGTGAGTTGCAGGAAAGAATTACTTCGACAAAAGACGGTTCTATCACATCTGTTCAGGCGATTTACGTTCCTGCGGACGATTTGACCGACCCTGCGCCCGCAACGACATTCTCGCACCTTGATGCGTCAACGGTTTTGTCAAGACAGATTGCATCATTGGGGATTTATCCGGCGGTTGATCCTTTGGAATCGACGTCACGCGTACTTGACCCGAATATTATCGGTGATGAACATTATAATACGACTAAAAAAGTTCTTGAAATTCTTCAAAAATACAAGGAATTGCAGGATATTATCGCAATTTTGGGTATGGACGAACTTTCGGAAGAAGATAAAGAAACCGTTAACCGCGCAAGAAAAATTCAAAGATTTTTGTCACAGCCTTTCTTTGTTGCTGAGCAGTTTTCGGGTATTAAAGGCAAGTACGTAAAACTTGAGGACACTATAAAGGGCTTTAAAGAGATTATTGAAGGTAAACACGATGATTTGCCCGAACAGGCCTTTTATATGGTAGGTACTATTGAAGAAGCGGTAGAAAAAGCGAAAGGGTTATAAAAGTGAAAGGTGAGAGGTGAGAGGTGAAAAGACCTTATCGGCACTTTGTGCAAATATATTTTAGTGCGATAGCGCCGTAAAAGACTTTTCACTTCTCACATTTCACTTTTCACCTAAAAAATTATGCACTTAAAAATAATAACACACGAAAAAGTTGTATTTGATGAAGTTGTTGACGAAATTTATACCAAGACCGTTGACGGTGAGATAGGTATATTGAAAAACCACGTTCCCGTTATGGCTGCTCTTGATATCGGGGTTACAAAGGCAGTAAAAGACGGTAAATCCGAATATTTCACAACAATGGGCGGGGTCTTGCAGTTCAAAGATGATGAGGCTTTGATTTTGACCGTTACTGCCGAACGCGGAAACGAAATTGATGTTGCGAGGGCGAAAGATGCGCTTAAACGTGCTAAGGCAAGGCTTGAAGAAGCTGACGCGCAAATTGATACAAAACGCGCGGAAGCAGCGGTTGCAAGAGCGATGGCAAGATTGAAAGCGACTTTAAGCAGATAAAATATGGAAAAAACTCTATATCAGATTTTCAAAACATTTTTCAAGGTCGGAACTCTGCTTTTGGGAGGCGGGTATGTTATTTTACCGTTGTTGGAGGCTGAGTTGGTTGATAAACGGCACTGGTTAGACAGTGATGAACTCTGTGAATATTTTGCTCTCGGTCAAAGTATACCGGGTATTATTGCTGCGAATGTTTCATTGTTTGTAGGTTATAAGTTGCGAAAAACTGCAGGTGCTTTGGCTGCAATAACGGGTGTTGTTTTGCCTGCATTTGTTGCTATTATTGTGCTTGCAAGGATTATGGAGGAGATTGTAGACCTTAGAGTTGTTCAATATGTATTTTGGGGTGTCGGAATAGGGGTTTTGATGCTTATTTTTCTTGCCGTTAAAGAGGTTTGGAAAAAGAGTGTTGTTGATAATTTTACTTGCTGGATATTTTTTATAACATTTGTTTTGTCAGCGTGTTTTAAGGTTTCGCCTGCGATTTTGATAATATTTGCGGTGTTTATCGGGTTGTGGTTTCAGGTTTCTAAAAGAATCGAATTTGGAGATACGGAAGAATGACAATTTTATTAAAACTGTTTTTGGAATTTTTTCATATCGGTTTGTTTTCGTTTGGAGGCGGTTATGCGACATTGCCGTTTTTGTACCATATCGCTGATGTAGAAAAATGGTATACGACAGAACAGTTGTCTGATATGATTGCGTTATCGTCCGTTACTCCCGGTCCTGTGGGGGTTAATGTTGCAACTTTTGCAGGGTTTACAACTGCGGGAGTTTTTGGGGCTGCGGTTGCTACGTTATCCGTTATTTTGCCTTCGTTTTTGATAGTAATTGTGATTTCAAAATTTTTGACAAAATTTAAAAATAACAAGTATGTCAAATCTGTTATTTATACTCTCAAACCTGCGGGTTGCGGTTTGTTGGCGGCTGTCGGGGTTAATTTGTTTGTGAGTAATGCAAATTTGCTTGGGATGTTGCTTTTGGTGTGCTTGTTTGTGGCGAGCTTGACGGAAAAACGCGATCCGTTGTTTTATTTATCGGTTTCCGGTGTAGTGGGGCTTGCAGCGGGATTTTTGGGATTTATTCAATAGCATTAACTATATTTTGGAGCAGATATAATTTTTTGTCGTTTTCAGAGATTTTTTGAATTTTTTGAAAAATTTCGGTCATAATTTCTTCTTTTGTTTTTCCGTAAGAAAAATCGTATAAATCCTTCGGGTGAACCGCCAAAACGTTGGCGATTTTGATAAGATTTGCAGATGTCGGGTAGTTTTTACCTGTTTCGATTTTACTTACCGTAACGGTGTCAACATCTATCGCTTCGGCTAATTGTTCTTGTGTAAGTCCTTTTCGTTTTCTGTATTCTTTGATTTTTTTACCTAATAAAACTTTAATATCTTGCTCCATATTTTTATTTTCCTATGCTTTAAAATTAAATTTAATAACATTTGTATACCGAAAACTTGACAAAATGGTATTTAAAGTTTATAATGGATATGTAAGTTTAACTTTTAAAGCATAGAAAGGAAGTTTTATTATGAAAAAGAGGGCATTTACACTTGCGGAAGTATTGATCACCCTCGGCATTATCGGTGTTGTCGCAACAGTCAGCATGCCAACATTGATTAAAAATTATCAAAAGCATGAAACGGTTAATCGTTTAAAAGAAACATACAGCATTCTCTATCAAGCAGTCAGAATGTCGGAAACAGAAAACGGACTT